>CATJZH010000137.1 GCA_949746285.1 uncultured Clostridia bacterium | reverse complement strand
TGTGTATAAGAGACAGATGCTACCTTTACATATTTTTTCATTGTAAACTGATATATTATTTTCTAATATTAATTTAAATATATCATTTGCAATTTTTTGACTTAAATTATTTTGAATTCTGCATTCTTTAGTTGAAATTATCCTATGAGTTCTTTCGGCAAAAACTCCCATTGCAGGTTTTCCCTCTTCAGATATTCCTATGGGATATTGAAGTTTATTTCTATAATTATATGGATTTTCCATCCCTATAACATCTAATATCTCTATTTCTCTTCCTAATGCTTTTTTCAAAGTTGACTTTACCGAATTTTTCTTTATTTCTAATGTAGTTTCATAATTAATATGACGCATAGTACACCCGCCACATCTAGTATATGTAACACAGTCTTCCTTTTCTCTATTTGGTGATTTATTTATAATTTCTAATACTTTTCCAAAAGAATAAGATGAGGTAACCTTTAAAATCTTTATTTTAACTTTTTCACCTTTTAGTACATTTGGTATAAATACTGTAATTCCATCAATTTTAGCAATTCCTTCACCTTGAAATCCATTATCAATTATATCTACTACATATTCTTCATTTTTTTTCAAAAGCAATTACCTCTTTCTATCTATCTCTGCTTCTTCCACCACTAGTTCTAATTCTTTCTTGTTTTTCTTTGTTTTTTTCTTTTTGTTTATTTCCGCCATTTCTTTCACGTTCTTCTCTAGTTTGCAAAAGCTCTTTTTCAGCCCTTTGTTTTTGTTTTTCTTTATATGCTTTTCCTGTCTCAATTATTCTATTTATTGTTTCTATGTCACATCTAACTCTTTCTTCAAAAGTTTGATTCTGTCTTTCTAATTTTTTCTTTTTCTTCTTTTTTAATTTATCTAATTTAGCTCTATCTAAAACACCTATTTCATCTAATTCATCTTCTATTTCTTCTAACTCTTCAAGTGTTTTTATCTTTTTAACTTTTCTTTTTATCTCTTCAAGTTTTCTTATTTCATCATCATTAGGTTTTCTTTTCATTTTATTTAACAATTTTTCAAATAAAGATTCTTTTTTATTCTCCATTTTCTTACCTCTTTTGTCCAATTGGGGACGTTTGTTATTGGACATTTTTGTCCACTTTTATACATATGTTATAAATATAAAAAACGATTCTCAAATGTATAAAAATGCCCTGTCTAAAAACAAACATCATCAATTAACTCTAAATTATTTACATTTTAATTCTTAAGTAATATATTTTCAATTTCTAACCAATTATTGACTCTAATAATATTATCTTTTTCTAATTCCTCTTTTGATAATTTTTCATTTCTAAACTCCGTAAATAGTAATTTTTTATCACAATTCATTAAATTCTGTGGTCTATCATCTATTCCAATATCAAATTTCATATTTGTTTTATATTGTGTAAATATAAAATTATTACCACCAATAAAATCTAAAAAATGTTCTAGATATTCATATTTATGTTTCAAATTAGATGCTGCATCTATTACGTCTCCTATCCAAAAATAAGCTGTAACAATATAAATATCATAATATTTGCTTAATTTTTTTAATGTTTCAACACAATTTGGAAGTGGATTTAAAAACTCTCCTTCATTCGTTTTATATAAACTTCTGTATTGATAAATTTTGGCAAATTCTTTTTCTCTTCCTTTAATTAAGTCTTGCCTGTAATATCCATTTAATTTACTAAAATCCACTCCACCTAAAAATTCATTTATAAAATCTGAAAATCTGCATTTTACTATTACTTCATCCATATCTACCATTATTCTCTTCTTTTTATCCATATAATTCTCCTATTTTATCCAGTTTAGGCATTTGCTTTTGGATATCTTTATCCATTTAGGTCCCGTTGTTTATTTTTTATAACATATGTATAAAAGTGGACAAAAATGTCCTATCTTTTAAATGAAACAAAATGCTTTTACTAATGCTGTAACAATTAAAATTTAACAGCCTCAGCAACGTCCCCAACTGGACACTTAATCTAATAATTCAAATGCTACTTTTCTTAACATTTTATTTGCTTCTATTACTCTTACTTTCACATTGTCTCCAATTTTAAATGTTCTATTTGTTTTTTCTCCTGTTAATGTTTTTCTATTTTCATCATATATAAAATACTCGTTTCCCATATTCTCAAATCTTATTAATCCTTCTACTGTGCTTTGAAGCTCTACAAACATTCCAAAAGCAGTAATTGACGATACTATTCCTGTATATTCTTCACCAATTTTATCTTCCATAAATTCAGCCTTTTTTATATCTTCTGCATCTCTTTCTGCTTTTGTCGCATTCTTTTCAGTTTCTGAGGAAGTTTCAGCATATTTTTTTGCTTTGTTTTCTAATTCACTAATTCTTTGTCCCGATAAATTATAATCATTTACTAAATATTCTGAAATTACTCTGTGTATGAATAAATCTGGATACCTTCTTATCGGTGATGTAAAATGACAATAATATTTACTCGCTATTCCAAAATGTCCCTTGTTTTCGCTTTCGTATCTAGCTAATTTTAAAGTTCTTAAAATTAATGTTGATATTACTTTTTCATATTCTGTTCCTTTTATTTTCTCTAAAACATCAGAAAATGCCCTTGGTCGTATATTATCTCTTGTTGCTTTTATTTTTTCTCCAATATTAAATAAAAATTTATTTGTTTCTTTTATTTTCTCATAATCTGGTTCTTCATGAACTCTATAAATAAACGGAGCTTCTAACCAATAAAATTTCTCTGCTATAGATTCATTTGCTGTTAACATAAACTGTTCTATTATCTCATTTGCAAATGTTGTTTCATATTTCTTTACTTCAATTGCCCTTCCATTTTCATCTAAAGTAATTTTACTTTCTGGTATATCTAAATTTAAATATCCTTGATTTATTCTTCTATTTTTTAAAATAATAGCTAATTCTTCCATTAATTTAAATTTATCTATATATTTGCTATATTTATTTAATATTTCTTCATCTAAATTATTTATAATTTTATTAACATTAGTATAAGTCATTCTTTCTGTAACTTTTATAACTGATTTGTATACATCTGATGAAACAACATTTCCTTTATTATCTATTTCCATACTACAAGATAATGCAAATCTATCTTTTCCAGCATTTAAACTACATATCCCATTAGAAAGTTCAAAAGGCAACATTGGTATGACTCTATCAAACATATATACACTTGTTCCTCTTTTAATTGCTTCTTTATCTAATTTACTTCCTTCTTTTACATAATAGCTAACATCAGCTATATGAACATCTAATACATAGTTTCCTATTTCATTTTTTGATACAGCTATAGCATCATCTAAATCTTTTGCATCTTCTCCATCTATAGTAAAAATAATATTATCTCTTAAATCTTTTCTATTTTTTATATCTTTTTCATTTATTTGCTGAGAGATTTTTTCTGCTTCTTCTTTTACAAAACTTGGAAATTCATTCGGTAAATCAAATTCCTTAATAACACTAAGCATATCTATTCCTGCCTGATTTACATTTCCTAAAATTTCTATAATTTCTCCCTCTGCATTTTTACCACGTTCTGGATATTTTAATATTTTAGCAATTACTTTATCATTATTCTTTGCTTCTTTACATTTACTTTTCGATATAAATATATCTGTGCCAAATTTCTTATTATCTGGAACAACAAATCCAAAATTTTTAGATTTCTGAAATATTCCAACAACTGTCTCTTTTTCTCTTTTTAATATCTTAACTACTTTTGCCTCTGCTCTTTTAGTTCCTTCTTTAGGTTTAAAAATAACTACTTGTACTGTATCACCATTTAAAGCACCATTTGCACTGCCTGATGGAATAAATAAGTCTTCTTCTTCAGGGTCTATTTCTACAAAACCAAAACCTTTTTCATTGGCCCTAAAAATTCCTTCTATTCTTTGTTTTTTCTTTTTCTTTCCCATTTCATCCTCTCAATAATTCTAATATTCCTCTTTTTTCTACTTATTAAACAAAAAAAGCAGTATTTTTAAATACTGCTAATAATTTTATATTAAAATACTAAACCAAATATATGATGCCTAACGCTATTGTTAAAACTGCAAAAATAATCATTAGCGCTATTGTTGCTCTTTTCATTTTTCCCTCTGTAGTTTTTCCTTTATTTTTTTCATAAAAATTATTTGCAGAAGCACCTACAATAGTTCCTGAAGCTCCTCCATCATCTTTGCTTTGTTTTAAAACTAAAACTATTAAAGCTACACATACTATTGCATATATTCCCATTACTATATATTTTACTATCTCCATCTATGATAACCTCCAATTTTCTTCTGTTTATTAACTATTATAGTTTATCATATGTCTTTTTAAAAATCAATATAAATTAATGAAATATTTTATTTCATTAAATATTCTGGATGTGCCAAATACCAGTCAATTGTTTTTACTATTCCATCTTTAAACATTGTTTTAGGTTCCCAACCAAATTCATTTTTCAATTTTGTAGGATCTATTGCATATCTATAATCATGACCTTTTCTATCTTCTACATATGAAATTAAAGTTTCTGGTTTTCCTAATCTCTCTAATATTAGTTTAACTATTTCAATATTTCTTTTCTCATTATGTCCACCTATATTGTATCTTTCTCCTTTTTTACCTTTGTGTAAAATTATATCAATTGCTTCACAATGATCTTCTACAAAAAGCCAATCTCTAATATTTAATCCCTCTCCATATACTGGTAATTGTTTATCTTGAAGCGCTAAAGAAATCATATGTGGTATTAATTTTTCATGATGTTGATATGGTCCATAATTATTTGAGCAATTTGTTACACTAACATTCATTTTAAATGTTTCAGCATATGCAAATGCTATTAAGTCTGATGAAGCTTTTGAAGCTGAATAAGGGCTGTTTGGCTTAATTGGTGAAGTTTCTGTAAAATATCCTGTTTCTCCTAATGTTCCATAAACTTCATCTGTTGATACATGAACAAATTTATTTTCACTTCCTTCTCCCCAAACTTGCTTTGCAGCTTCTAACAAAGTATGTGTTCCTATTACATTTGTATGTGTGAATATAAATGGATTTTTTATACTGTTATCAACATGTGATTCAGCTGCAAAATGAACTACACTATCAATATTATATTTTTTGTATGTTTCTACCACAAAATCAAAATCACATATATCTCCTTGTACAAAAGTTATTTTATCTTTTATCTCATCTAAATTGTGTATATTTCCCGCATATGTTAATTTATCAAAAACAATTATATTGTATTTTCCTTCATATTTTTTTACCATTAATTCAGCAAAATTTGCTCCTATAAAACCTGCTGCTCCTGTTACTAGTATGTTTTTCATTTTATCCTCCTTATTATTCTAAATTTTTAAATAAATCTGTATTTCTAAGTTCCGCAAATGTAGTCCATTTTCCATCTTTTTCAGATGTTAAATATTCTTCTGGTTTCATACCAGGGACTTCCGGCCAAACTATTCCTATTTCTGGATCATCCCATTTTAATCCACCTTCTGCTGAATGATTATATATATCATCGCATTTATAACAAAATTCTGCTTCTTCTGATAATACTAAAAATCCATGTGCAAATCCTCTTGGTATCATAAACATCTTTTTATTTTCTTCAGATATTATTACACCTTCCCATTTTCCATATGTTCTACTTCCTGGTCTTAAATCAACTGCCACATCAAAAACTTCTCCTTTTATACATCTAACTAGTTTTGCCTGTGTATTTTCCTTTTGAAAATGTAATCCTCTTAAAACTCCTTTTTTAGATTTTGATTGATTATCTTGCACAAATTCATTTGTTATACCAATTTCCTCAAAGTCTGGTTTACTGTATGTTTCCATAAAGTATCCTCTATTATCTCCAAATACTGTTGGTTCAACTATATAAACACCTTCTATTGATGTATCTATTCTTTTGAATTTACCCATTTTTTCTCCCTTTCAAAATTTTATTTATACTTTTTTACAACATCCGTCCCCAATTGGACAAAAATGTCCATTAACAAACGTCCCTAAATGGACATTAATTAAATAAATCACTTTCATAAATGTCTTTATATTCTTTATAATTTTGCTCTGCTGTTCTTTTTAAATGTTTGCCATATGCTGTTTTCTTGTATTTTTCAGCTTCAATTAATAGTTGCTCTTTAGATATCCATTCATTTCTATATGCTATTTCCTCTAAACATGCAATTTGCGTTCCTTGTCTTAGCTCTATTGCTTTTACATAATCAGATGCATCTGATAATCTATCTGCTGAACCTGTATCAAACCATGCATATCCATTTCCTAATGGTATTACTCGCAATTTTCCTTCTTCCATATATGCTTTATTTACATCTGTTATTTCTAGTTCTCCTCTTTCAGAAGGTTTTATTGATTTTGCGATTTTAACAACATTATTATCATAAAAATAAATTCCTGGTACTGCAAAATTTGATTTTGGATGTTCCGGTTTTTCTTCTATAGATAATGCTTTTCCTGTTTTATCAATTTCAACTACTCCATAAGAAGTTGGGTCTGCAACTTGATATCCAAATATAATTCCACCTTCTTTTAAATTACTTGCTGCTTTTAATACTCTTTCGACTCTTGAACCATAAATCATGTTATCTCCTAAAATTAAAGCAACATTTTCATCTCCAATAAATTCTTCTCCAAGTATAAATGCATCAGCTAGTCCAACTGGTTTTTCTTGAATTTTATATTCCAATTTCATACCAAATCTAGAACCATCACCTAATAAACTTTTAAATGCTGGTAAATGCACTGGTGTAGATATTATAAGTACTTCTCTAATTCCTGCCATCATAAGTGTTGATAATGGATAATAAATCATTGGTTTATCATATACTGGTAGCATTTGTTTAGATACTGCTATAGTTATTGGATATAACCTTGTAGCACTACCACCTGCTAAAATAATTCCTTTCATTACTTTATTCCTCCTTTTATTTTAGTTCTTCTTTTAGATAATTTGATAATGCATCTTCCCATTTACTTGGTACAATGCCAACATTTTTTAATTTCTCTTTTGATAATTGACTATTTGTTGGTCTATCACTAGATTGTGGATACATTTCTTTATATTCTTTTGATGTAATTGCTTTTACATTTGTCTGAATACCTGCAATTTCAAATATTTTTCTTGTAAATTTACACCAAGTTGTAAAACCTTCATTTGTTGAATGATATATACCATATGCTGGTTCTTTTTCCATTATTTGTTCTATTATTTCACAAAGAGTTGTTGTTGATGTAGGACTTCCATGTTGATCATCTACAACTGAAATTTCATCTCTATCTTTTGATAAATTAAGCATAGTTTTTACAAAATTTTTTCCACCTAATCCATAAAGCCATGCTGTTCTTAAAATATAATACTTTTCTGCTTTTTTTGCATTTTCTTCTCCAACTAATTTAGTTCTTCCATATGCACTTACGGGATTTGGAGTCATATCTTCTGTATAAACTTCATCAATTGGTTTATTTCCTGCAAAAACATAGTCTGTACTAACATGTATAAGTGTAGCATTTTCTTGTTTTGCTGCTTCTGCAATATTTTCTAAAGCTGTTCCATTAACTGACATTGCTAATTCTTCTTTAACTTCACAAGCATCAACATTAGTAAATGCTGCACAATTTATAATAAAATATGGGTTTATTTCTTTTGCTTTATTTAAAACAGCTTGTTTATCACAAATATCTAAAGTTTCTATTGTTGTTCCTACAACTTCATATTTTTTTTCTAATCTTTCTCTTAGTTCTCCACCAAGCATTCCATCTGCTCCAATTAAAAAAACTTTTTTCATTTTCTTACTCTTTTATGTTAGATTTTTCTAACACCCTTTCCTTAAAATTATATCTATTTCTCATTCTAATGGTCACATTATATCACAGCACTTTTTATTGTCAAAGCTTTTTACATACTTTCCACATTTTACACAGAATTTTCACAAATATTTAATTTCAATTTAAAAAAACTACTGGTACTCCACTTATAAGTGTAATTAACACTAAAAAAAACAATAATACTTTTCGGTATTTTTTGTCTGTAAAATTTAAAAATAAAATTGTAAATAAACTTATTTCTGCAGCAAATATATATATGAAAATTTTTTCTGAAAAAATATATGGAAACTTTATAAAAATTAATAAACATGCACATAAAATAGTTGCTCTTATTGTGTTTTTAAATTTAAATATTTGTTCTTTCACATTTCCTAAAAAATAAAGCATAATAAATAAATTAGCTATTTGTACACTTTCAACTACCCTTACTGGGTTTACTTGTGAAAAAAAAGTAATTTTACTTATAATTTCTGGAAATCCAGACATACAAAATACTGTTTCTAAGACTGTTATAGTTAGTACTGGAAGTAAAAATTCTATATGCTCTTCTTTTTTATACATATAATACAATCCCACTATCATAGGAAGTGGAAAAATGCAAATTACACTTGAAAGTATTTCTCTACCTTCAAAATTATAATATGGTAGAAAAATACTATATAAATATGAAAAAAGTAATGAAGCTGTGCTTAAATTAGTACTCAAGTATTCTACATTGTTATTATTAAAAAATACTATTGCAATAATCATTGCAATTATACTAATTATTATTGATAAAATTGCAAGAGTTATTTCTTTTACATTTTTCAATTTTTCTTTATTTTTAAGTATAATCCATAAAATTAGTGATAAAAACAAATATCCAAAAGCTACTGCATATGGTCTAAATGTAAAAGTATAACATATAGCTCCTAAAACTATAAAAAAAGAAATTAATACTTTGTGCCATAATTTTTCTTTTTGAAAAAATGTATAAGTTAGTACAGTTATAAATTCTCCAATTATTAAACTATCTATATCTGTCAAATTCCATTGTACTACACCTGAAAATGATAATATAATTGTACCTATTATAGATAATTTCTTATTTTGATTTGTAATTATAAAAAATAATTCATATGTTAATATTATTAAAGCTATAAACTTTATTGTTAACCATAAATATAATGGCATTTTATATCTCCTTTTTTATTCTTTTCTATCTTTGTTTGTTTGTCTTTGTCTTGCTATTCCCATTTTTCCATCTGGAACATCTTCAGTTATCGTTGAACCTGCTGCAATTAAAACATCATCCCCTAAAGTTACTGGTGCTACTAAATTTACATTTGAACCTATAAAAGCTCTATCTCCTATTTTTGTATGATTTTTATTTTTTCCATCATAATTACAAGTAATCGTTCCACATCCCACATTGCTATCACAACCTATTTCGGTATCTCCTAAATATATGAAATGTGGTACCTTAGTTCTATCACCTATTTTTGCATTTTTTATTTCAACAAAATTTCCTATTTTTACATTATTACCTATTTCACAATTTTCTCTTATATATGCATTTGGTCCAATTTCGCAATTATCTCCTATTACCACTCCATCTTTTATTGTTGTATTTGGATGAATAACTGTATCTATACCGATTTTTACATTATCATGTATATATGTTGAACTTGCATCTTCTATAGTTACTCCATTTTTCATATGATAAGCATTTATTCTCATTCTTAAAACTCTAGTTAAAAGTTCTAATTGTGCTCTATCATTTACTCCTAAAATTTCTGTATTATCTTCTACTATAACAGCTCCTGTTTTTAATCCTTTATCATTCATTATTTTAATTACATCTGTTAAATAATATTCTCCTTGAACATTATTAGGCTGTATAAGTTTTAAAGCTGATAATAGTTCTTCTATATCAAAACAATATATACCAGAATTTATTTCTTTTATATCTTTCTCAAACATATTGGCATCTTTTTCTTCAACTATTGCCTTTATATTTCCACCTTCATCACGTATAATTCTTCCATATCCAGTTGGATTATCATACATAGCAGTTAAAAGTGTTGCATATTCTTTATTTTTGAAACTTTTTATAACTAAATTCTCTAATGTGTTTTTTCTTAATATTGGTACATCGCCATATAATATAACAACTTTTCCCTTTTTTCCTTCTAAATATTTACTTGCTTGCATTACTGCATGACCAGTTCCCAAAAGCTCATCTTGATATGCGTATTTTACAGAATCCCCAAGCACTTCTTCAATTTGCTCTCTCATATGTCCTACAACTGCTATTATTTCATCAGACCCTATTTGTTTAGCTACTTCTGCTACTCTTTTTACAAGTTCTTTATCATAAATTTTATGAACTAGTTTAGATTTATTTGATTTCATTCTTGTTCCTTTTCCAGCAGCCATAATAACAGTAATTACTAATTTATCCTCACCATCAATAATCATAAAAAAACACCTTTCTATTAAATTTATATATTATAATTTATATTATTAAATCTCCTTAAAATGTTTAAATTATTTTATTACATTATATA
>CATJZH010000136.1 GCA_949746285.1 uncultured Clostridia bacterium | reverse complement strand
TGACGTTGTATTTAAATAAAGTGGGGTGGAAGATGGGACTCGAACCCACGGTCTTCAGTGCCACAAACTGACGCGTTAACCAACTACGCTACATCCACCATATTAATCGGTGTTTTTACAACGCTATTATATTTTAAAACAATTTTAATAGTTTGTCAATGTTTTTTCAAAAAATAAAAACGTTAAAATTAAAAGAGTTCTTTTTGAACTCTTTTATTATTTTTTATATTTATTGTTGTTCTGCTGCCCAAATAATTATTCTTCCCTTGCTATCATCAGTACATGTTTGTAATGATATTTCACGTCTTCCTTCTGTATCTCTTGTAAAGAAAGAAGCATCACTTGGAGTTGTTTGATATATGTTATAAATTGTATATGTAATTGTTTGACCCATTTGATCTGTAATTAATACTTTATCTCCATTAGCTAATTTTTTATTATCTGAAAAAAATACACCATTTCTTCTATAATTATGACCATAAATAATCGTATTACCTACTTCATTTAATCCTGGTCCATATGCTATACCAACTGCTATTTCAAGGCTCTTTTTTGTTACAGTTTCAAGAACCGGGTAATCTATTCCTGTTTTTGGTATTTGAATTCTTCCCTTTACTTCATACCCTTCCATATAAACCTTTTCTGGTTGTTTTTGCTCTTGTTCTTCAGCATATTGATTTAGCTCATCTAATGGATTTGTTACTTCTTTATTATCTTCTTCATTATTATCTTTTGAAACAGTCTCTCTTTTTATTGCTTTATCAAATTCATCTAATGTTGATTGTGCATTAGAGTTTACTGCTTTAGAATTTAATAAATCATATCCAAAATATCCTATTATACCAACTATCGCTACTATAAAAACCACTAAAAGCATTGTCAAAACATTACTATATTTACTACTAAGCATACGCCTCACTCCATTCCTATTATTTACATAACCCTCTACTATTATTATAACACAAATTATTTTTTATTTCAATTTTTAATCTAAACTAATATATGAAATTGGACCTTATTCTAATATTGCTTTTATTCTTCTTACTCCTGAAGATGAAGCTTCTTCTTTTTTTATTTTGAAATGTCCTAATTTTCCTGTACTTTCTACATGAGGTCCTCCGCAAAGTTCTAAAGATATATCTCCTATTTTATATACTGTAACTACATCTCCATATTTTTCTATAAACATTGCTTCTGCTCCCATAGCTATAGCTTCTTCTTTTTTCATTTCCATTTTTTCTACTGGAATATCTTTTTCTATATATTCATTTACTAATGCTTCTACTTTTTGCTTTTCTTCGTCTGTTAATTTTGCTTCATGAGAAAAGTCAAATCTCATTCTTTCTGATGTTATATTGCTTCCTCTTTGATGTACATGTTCTCCTAAAACTACTTTCAATGCTGCATTTAAAAGGTGCGTTGCTGTATGATATTTAGTTTCTGTTTCTCCTGTTGAAGCTAATCCTCCTTTAAATTTTTGCTCACTACCTAATCTGGATTTTTCTTGATGTTCTTTAAATAATCTTTGATAATCAGACATATCTACTTCTAACCCTTGTTCTTTTGCAAGTTCTTCTGTCATTTCTGGAGGGAATCCATATGTTTCATATAAATTAAATACTGACTGAGTATCTAATACTTTCTTTCCAGAGTTTTTAGTCCTATTTGCTACTTTTTCAAACTCTTTTTCACCATGCTCTAAAGTTTTTATAAATTTATTTTTTTCTTCTATTACTACATTTTTTATAATATCTCTATTTTTATCTAATTCTGGATATAGTTCTTTCAAACTATCAATTGATACATCTATTATTTCTCCTAAATAGTTTAAATCTATTTCCAATTTATTTAAATGTCTCGTCATTCTACGAAGTAGTCTTCTTAAAATATATCCTCTATCTACATTGCTTGGTCTTCCACCATCTTCTATTATCATCATACTTGAACGTAGATGTTCTGCTACAATTCTTCTGCTTTCAATATTGTCAACTTTTTGTAATTCTACCAATTTATCCATAACTGGTGCAAATAATTCTATTTCATAAGGTGTTTCTTTTCCTTGCAATAACATTGCCATTCTTTCAAGTCCAAGTCCTGTATCAACATTTTGCTGTTTTAATTTTGAATAACCATTTTTATCTTTATAAAATTCCATAAAAACATTATTCCAAATTTCAACATATTTTCCACAATCACAAGAAGGATTACATTCTGGAGAACATTTTGGTTTTCCTGTATCATAAAACATTTCTGTATCTGGTCCACATGGTCCTTCTTCTCCTGCTATCCACCAATTGTCATCTTTTCCAAAAAAATATATTCTTTCTTCTGGTATTCCCGCTTTTTTCCATGCTTCAAGTGCTACTTTATCTCTTTCGCAGTCTTCATCACCTGCAAAACATGTAACTGATAGCTTTTCAGGTGGTATTTCTAATTCTTTAGTTAAAAATTCATAACTCATTTCTATTGATTCTTCTTTAAAATAATCTCCTAATGACCAGTTACCTAGCATCTCAAAATATGTTAAATGTCTATTATCTCCTACTTCATCTATATCATTTGTTCTAACACATTTTTGATAGTCAGTTAATCTGCTTCCAGATGGATGTTTTTCTCCTAAAAAATAAGGAACAAGCGGTTGCATCCCAGCAGTTGTAAATAAAACCGATGGATCATTTTCTGGAATTACTGGTGCTGATGGAATTATAGCATGTCCATGATTCTTAAAAAAATTCAAATATTTATTTCTTATTTCTATTGCCTTCATAAAAATCTCCTTCATTTACTTAAATAGTTTTGTTTATTATATTATAAGTAGCTTTATTTTTCAAGTATTTATGTGAACAATAATATTAACAAACAAAAAAGAGACTTTTTTAGTCTCTTTTATAATATTTATTTTATATTTCTTCTTTCCCAAATAAATTTTTATATTCTAATAAAACTTTTTGTTGTAATTCTCCAACATATCCTCTAGTTAATACTTCAAAATCTGGTACACTATAAAATTCTTCAAGTCCAGCATCTTGATTTGCATATATAGGTTTATTTAATATTGAAGTTTTATATTCATTTGCTTTATTATAGTCTTTTTCAACTCCATCTCCCCAATAATAAATTTTTCCTAGATAGTATGTAGAAAATACATTATCTGCTTTAGATGATTTTTCAAAGTACTCTTTTGCTTTTAAATGGTTTGTTTCTACACCATTTCCATTATAATAAATTTTTCCTAAATAATAATTTGATGCTTGAGAACCATTTTCTGCTGCTACTTCAAAATATTCTCTAGCTTTTGCATAATCTATATTTACTCCAATTCCATTATAATATCTTTGTCCTAATTCAAAAACAGCTCCAAAATCCCCATTCCCAGCTAATTCTTCAAGTTCTTTCATTGTTTTAGTACTCATAAATTTATCCTCCTTAGTATTATTACATACTTATTTCTATCATCTTTTTTATGATTTTACCATTTTCTGACATTTTTTACTATAAATTTTTTATTACAATATTAATACATTTTTAATACATTATATAATGACAAAAATGGACGATTTTATATTCGTCCATTATAAAGATTAAATTTCTAAATGATTTCCTAAAAAGCCTGCTGCTGATTGAGCAACTTTATCTTCAACTTCCCCCATTTTTTTATTAGGTTCTTTTGAAAGAAGTATTACACTTCCAACAACATCTCCATCTGTAATTATAGGATATATAACTTGAGAATTATAAATTCTTTCTCTACCTTCATTTTGTGTTATAGGTATAGAAATTTCATTATTTTCTTTGCTTTTAAAAATTTCTTTGTTTTCCATCACTTCTTCAAGTTCTTTACTTAAGTTTTTCTCTAAAAAATCCTTTTTTGAACCACCAGCTACTGCTATTACTGTATCTTTATCTGTTATGCATGCAATGTGTCCTGTTGTTTTAGATATAGTATCTGCATATGTTGAAGCAAATTCTGTTAATTCGCCAATAGGAGAATATTTTTTTAGTATAATCTCTCCTTCTTTATCTGTAAATATTTCAAGTGGATCTCCTTCTTTTATTCTATGGACTTTTCTTATTTCTTTTGGAATAACAACTCTACCTAAATCATCTATTCTTCTTACTACTCCTGTTGCCTTCATAAATTCCTCCTTATTTTGTATTTATATTCTTAGTATTACAAAAAAGGAAAAAAATATACATTTTTTTTGAAAAATTAAGATACTTTTAATTCGAAATTAATTTTTATTTTTTAAACTCATTTCACAATATTTACATCTATATACTTCTTTTTCTTTATCTGTTAAAATGAAAATTTGATCTAAATCTTTTTCAATAGAAGTAATACATCTTGGATTATTGCATTTTGCAACATTAACAACTTTTTCTGGTAAATTTAATTTTCTTTTTTCTATTATTTTATCATCTTTTACAACATTTACAGTAATATTATGATCAATAAATCCTAAAGTATCTAAATTTATATCAATTTCTCTATCAATTTTTATAATATCCTTTTTTCCAGTTTTCTTACTTTTAGCATTTGTTATAATTGCTACTTGACAATCTAATTCATTTAAATTAAGTACTTCGTATATTTTCATTGCTTTTCCAGATTGAATATGGTCTATTACATATCCGTTTTTTATACTATCTATATTCATTATTTTACCTCCAATAATTTTAATATTAGTGCCATTCTAATATATTTACCATATTTTGCTTGTTTAAAATAGCAAGCTCTTGAATCATCATCAACATCTGTTGCAATTTCATTTACTCTTGGTAATGGATGCATTATACATAAATCTTTTTTTGCTTTTTTTAATTTTTCTTTATTTAATATATAATAATCTTTTAAACGAATATAGTCTGCTTCATTAAAAAATCTTTCTTTTTGGACTCTTGTCATATAAAGTATATCTAAATCTCCCATATATTCTTCTATGTCTTTAGTTTCTACATATTCTATATTATTTTTCTCTAATACGTCTCTTTTTACATATTCTGGAAGTTTTAATTCATCTGGAGAAATAAGTACAAATTTTATATTTTTATATCGTGACATTGCAGTAATTAAAGAATGCACTGTTCTACCAAATTTTAAGTCTCCACAAAGTCCTACAGTTAACTTTTCCAAACGACCTTTTTCACATTTTATTGTTAATAAATCTGTTAATGTCTGAGTTGGATGATTATGTCCTCCATCTCCTGCATTTATTATTGGCACTTCTGATTTTATTGATGCAACATATGGTGCACCTTCTTTTGGATGTCTCATTGCAATTACATCACTATAACAACCTACCATTCTTATAGTATCTGATACTGTTTCTCCTTTTGCTGCTGAACTTGAAGCTGCTTCTGAAAATCCTAAGACTTTTCCTCCTAGTGAAAGCATAGCTGATTCATGACTTAATCTTGTTCTTGTACTTGGCTCAAAAAATAAAGTAGCTAAGATTTTACCATCACATTTATGAGAATATTTCTCTGGGTTTGCAATAATATCTTTAGCTACTTCAATTAAATTATCAATTTCTTCTACTGACAAATCTTTAATATCAATTAAATGCTTCATCTTTTATCTCCTTTTAATTTTTTCATATTTTATCAAATTTTGTATATATTTGTAAAGCTTTATAAAGAAAAAAGATGATTAAAAAAACTAATCAT
Organism: uncultured Clostridia bacterium; assembly: GCA_949746285.1. Classification (GTDB taxonomy): domain Bacteria; phylum Bacillota; class Clostridia; order TANB77; family CAG-508; genus Scatovivens. The sequence goes on along the minus strand of CATJZH010000136.1, from coordinate 4,273 downwards.
CTTCTCATATATTTTAATTTGGGGATTTTACTAAATTTCGTTACTTTTTATCGTGTCTAATTAAATTTAAAAACCATCGCATCTCTCCTTCCTCTTTAAGTATGAATTCATTTTATACGATAATTCTTAAATCAAACTTAAAAAATTCTTAATTTTTATATAATTTTCTTAAGATTTCTATTTCTTTTTCATATCCTTCTAGTTCATTTGGTGTTTCTAAAAAGAATGGTAAATCTTTTAATTTTTCATGATTTATTATTCTTTCAAAAGCCTCTATTCCTATTGTTCCTTCACCTATTTTTTCGTGTCTATCTTTATGTGCTCCTATTTCATTTTTACTATCATTTATATGAATTGCTTTTAATTTATCTAACCCTATTATTTTATCAAATTCTTCTAATACTCCATCTAAGTTGTTTATTATATCATACCCTGCATCATTTACATGACAAGTATCTAAACAAACTCCCATTTTATCTTTTAATTTTACTCCATCTATTATTTGTTCTAATTCTTCAAAACTTCTTCCTATTTCTGAACCTTTTCCTGCCATTGTTTCCAATAAAACTGTAGTTGTTTGCTCTTCTACCAATACTTCATTTAATATGTCTATAATATATTTTATTCCTACTTCTGCTCCTTGTCCTACATGACTTCCTGGATGAAAATTGTATAAATTATTTGGTGTATATTCCATTCTCCTTAAATCATCTTTCATTGTTTCTTTTGCGAAAGTTCTAATGCTTTCATCCTTTGAAGCACAATTTAAAGTATATGGAGCATGTGCCAAAATAACATCTATACCAATTGCTTTTGACTTTTCTAAAAAAGCCTCTACATCTTTTTCATCAATATCTTTAGCTTTTCCTCCTCTTGGATTTCTCGTAAAAAATTGAAATGTATTTGCTCCTATTTGCTCACTTACTTTTGCCATTTCTAAATATCCTTTTGAGGCTGATAAATGACATCCTATTTTAAACATAATTCTCTTCCTTTCTAATTAAACTCTAGCTATAACTAATACCAAAATCTTTTGAGCTCCTGCTTTTTTAAGCAATTTAGATATTTCATTTACTGTGGCTCCTGTTGTGTATATATCATCAAATACTATTACTTTTTTATTTTTAATTTTTTCTGCATTTTTAACTAAAAATGCATTTTTAATATTTTCATATCTTTCATCTAAACTTAGTGTACTTTGAGTTTTAGTATATTTATTTTTATATAAAACTCTATTTTCTACTAAAATATTTCCTTTCTTTAAAATTATATTTGTTATTAATTCTGTTTGATTATATCCTCTTTCATTTTTCTTTTTACTATCCATTGGGACTGAAACTATTATATCATAACTTTTTAATATTGTTTCTACTTTTTTATTATTTAATATTATACCCGCAAACATATTTGATAAATATGGCTTTTCTACAAAGTTATATCTTAATATTAGTTTTCTTATTATTTTTTTATATTCAAATATATAAAAAAATTCATCAAAAAATATATGTTCTAAGTTTGTACAATTTTTCTTTAATTCATTTTTTATATACTTATTTTTTTCAAATTTTTCTAACTTAGTTTTACATTTTTCACATATCCAATTTTTATTTTTTTTACCACATATTCCACATACTGGTGGAAATAAAAAATTGAGAACAAACTCAAGCATTACTACTCCTTTCATTTGCCCCCAATTTCACCTGCTTCTCATAGTGAGAAACTATTCTTATCCAACCACCTTAACAAAAAACTCATTTAACTTTTGTCCTGGAACTATTAAAGTCGCCTTTCCTCCTTCAAAACAAGCTTCCCATTGCTCTCGTGGTTTCTTTCCATCAATCATATCTGGCGGTATTATTTGTACTACATTAAACCGATTTACAAACACTTTATCATGTTTATTGTAGTATTCCTGTAAATACTTGTTAACACATATGGCTACTATTTCATGATTCATGATGGTACTTCCTTTCTTATGATTAATGTTTATAGTTTCAAAATGAGGATGATTCCTCACTATTTTATAGTATAACACGATTTTATTAATTTGTATACTATTTACTTTTTTATAGAAGAAACCGATTTTGGATTCAATTACTTTTCCAAAATCGGTTTTTGCTATACCAATGAACACCTTATTTACTAGTTGTCAAGTTCCTCAGCCATCTCTCGAAAAGCTTGTTCTAGTTCTAACAGTTCTTCCTTATTAGTTACTTTATTCAAAAAACTGTTAAAAATTTTAATGGATTTATCTAGCTTTACTTGTAATTCCTCCATCTCTTCCTCATTTTCAATCAGCTGTGCCATGTTCTTAAAGTATTCCTTCTCCGTTTCCATGATGTTTTTTCCTAAAATTAGTATTGCTTGCTTCCGCCCATCGTTCCTAATTTTTCTAATAACTTCGATATTATTATCCATAATGTGCACACCTCTTCCATGTTATAGTTCATTGGTTTCTAATAAATATCAAGTTTCACCTGATAATATATATTATAGCATAGATTTACATAAAATTCAACTTTATCATTTAATCAATCATTTTATATTTTGTAATCTTTCTTCTACATTTGCAAGCATTTGTTTATAATTTTCAAGTTTAGCTTTTTCTTCATTTACTTTTGCTTCTGGAGCTTTATTTACAAAACCAGGGTTTGAAAGCATTTTTTCTCCTCTTAAAACTTCTGCTTCAAGCTTAGTTTTCTCGCATTCTAATCTTTTTATTTCCTCTTGTATATCAACTAATTCTTCAAAAGGTATAAATACTTTTAAATCATTCGAAACAATTGAAACAGCATTTTGAGGAACTTCAGATTCATCTTTTATTAAAACTATTTCATTTGCAAATCCTAATTTATTTAAGAATTCTTCTGCTTCTTTTATTTCTTTTTTTATCTCAAAATTTGTCATTACTAATAATTTAGATTTTTTAGATGGATGAACATTCATTTTTGTTCTTACATTTCTTATTTCTACAATTAACTCCTTAAATTTTTCTACAATTTCTTCTTCTCTATTAAAAGCAAATTCTTCTTTTACTTCTGGCCATTTACTTACCATTAAATCTTTTGTTCCAAAACAAATTAAGTTTGAATAAATTTCAGATGTAACAAAAGGCATAAATGGATGTAATAATTTAAGTGAAGAACTAAATACATGATTTAATATATCGCTAACTGCAACTCTTACACTCTCATCTTCACTATACATTCTTGGTTTTACCATTTCTATATACCAGTCGCAAAATTCATTCCAAATAAATCCATATATTTTATCAAGTGCTATTCCTAAATCATAATTATCAATATTTTTAGTAACATCAGCTACTAACTTATCTAGTTTGTTTAATATCCATTTATCTTCAATTCTTAATAACTCTGGATTATAAGCTTTATTTTTTTCATATACTTCATAGCAAAATTCTTTTACTTTTTCTTCATCAGCTAGAGAATTAGTTATAAATTTAGCAGCATTCCAAACTTTATTTGCAAAATTTGAGGCCTGTTCCAATTTTTCTGGCATAAATCTTATATCATTTCCCATTGTTGTTCCTGAAAGCAATGAAAATCTTAAACTATCTGTTCCATATTTTTCTATAACATCTAATGGATCTATTCCATTTCCTAATGTTTTAGACATTTTTCTTCCTTGGCTATCTCTTACAATTCCATGAACCAATACATCTTTAAATGGTACTTCATCTGTAAATTCTAATCCTTGTGTCATCATTCTTGAAATCCAAAATGTTATAATATCAAATCCTGTTACTAATGTTTGTGTTGGATAAAAATCTTTATAATCCTGAGTTTCTTTATTTGGCCAACCAAGTGTTGAAAATGGCCATAATGCAGAACTAAACCATGTATCTAATGTATCTGGATCTTGATATAATTTAGTACTTCCACATTTTTCACATTTTTCTGGAGCTGTTTTTGAAGCATTTATATGTGAACATTCTTCACAATAATAAACAGGTATTCTATGTCCCCACCATAATTGACGAGATATACACCAATCTTGTATATTATCTAACCAATGAAAATATTGCTTTTCATATCTTTGTGGTACAAATCTTGTTTCTCCATTTCTTACACTATCTGCTGCACGTTTTGCCAAGTCTTTCATACTTACAAACCATTGCTCAGATATTTTAGGTTCAATTGTATTTTTACATCTTTCACATTTTGCAACATTATGTGTATAATCTTCTGTTCTAACTAATGCTCCAATTTCATCTAATTTTTTAACAATTTCTTTTCTTGCAGTTAACAAATCC
>CATJZH010000135.1 GCA_949746285.1 uncultured Clostridia bacterium | reverse complement strand
TTAAATTTAATATTATATATAATAATAATACTTCCTATTATTATTTTAGTTTTTAATAAACAAATATATAGAAATAAAAAGACTTTAATAAAATCACTGGTTTTTGTAACAATTTTAGAAATATTATTTTCATTTATTATATATGCACTTGCTGAAAAGATATTTTCTATTTTCACACAGTCTTCTGGAATAATAAACTATGCTGTCTATGCTTCTAAAATTATTTTTATTACCAGCCTATTTATTTTATTCTCTACCTTCAGAACGCAAAAAAACAACGATTCTTTTTTTATCAAAAATCGTTGTTAATATAATTTCTATTCTTATTTGTCAGATTCTTTTTGGAACCAAAATTGCATTATATTCAATATGCATTTATGATTTCATATATTATATAATATATCTTATACTTTTTATAAAAGTACCATAATTATATATTGTTTGATAATATATCTAAATTTGCTTCTAATGCATCTGTTGTTGTAAAACCAGATTTAGCATTAAAAACGTCATTATCTGAATTTATATAAATAATAGATGGGTACTCTTTTATATCATAATTTCTAATTGCTTCTTTATAAAAATCATATAATATTTCTATTGAATACTCATTTTCAAGTTCATTGTCAACATCTTGAGTTACATTTATAATGAAAAACTTAATTTTATCTTCATAGTTTTTGTACATATCTTCAAACTTTTCTAAATCTTTCATAGAATCCTCAGATTCTTTATTAAAAAAGAAAAGTACAATAGCAGAATCTTTATAATCTGAAAGTTTAACTTCTGTTCCATCAGCTTTATATACTGTAATATCAGAATATTTAGCATCTTCTATATCTTTTGTTTTTGAAACTTCTAAATCTGAAGCCTTATTTCTATTTGGATTACTAAAAACAAAAACATATAAACAAAATACTACAGCTATAATAACTAAAATAATTGATATTATTAGATAAATAATATTTTTCTTACTCATTATTTTCTCCTTTATACTATTATTTCTACTATTTTGATATTTTATCAATAAAATTTTTATTTGTAAACAACTATAATTTGTGTTATTATTTAATAAATTTCCAAGGGAGGTGAAAATATGAATTTAGAAATAGAAAATGCTAATAATAATTTAAATCATGATAATTTTTCAAACGATTTAAAAAAACACTTAGAAAAAACAAACACTTCATTTTCGATAGATAGATTTGAAGAAAATTTTGCTGTTTGCGAAAATTTAAAAACTGGTGAGTTTTTAAACATTCCTATAGAATTATTACCCGACAATTGTAAAGAAGGTTCTATATTAAGATTTGAAAATAATAAATATATTTTAGATGAAGAAAAAACAAAAGCTACTCAAAAAGAAATAGAGAGTTTAGTTAACAATTTATTTAAAAAGAAAAAATAAAGGAATGATTTCTCACTCCTATTCTTCACTTCCATCAAAACTCACATCTATTTTTATAACTTCATTTGTTTTTCCATCACTTAAAATTTGTATTGTTCCATCAATATCTGTTCTATAAATTTTACTTCCCAAGTTATTTAATCTATTTAAGATTTCCTGTTTAGGTAAACCATAACTATTTTCTTTTCCTACTGGTATTATAGCTATTTCTGCTAAAGTTTGCTTTAAAAATCTTTCTGTACTGCTTGTATTTGAACCATGATGACCAACTTTAAGTATATCTACATCTTCCCATTCTCTACTATTTTCGTTTCTTGATGTAGCATCTCCCATAAATAAATATTTTAATTCTCCATAAGTAATTTGTGTCACAATTGAAGCATCATTTGCATCTTCAGGCTCTTCATTATCAACTGACATAATTTCACATATAAGGTCATCTATTTGAATTTTATCTCCAACTGTAGCTTCTTCTATTCCTATATTTTTTTCAGTAAGGGAATTTAATAATCTTTTATAATAACTTGATGTAGTTTTTGTATTATATGGTAAATAAAAATTTCCTATTTCAATTTCATCTACAATATAACTCATGCCACCTATATGATCCTCATGTACATGTGTTCCTATTACATAATCTAATTTTGATATTCCTAATGATTTAATTCCATTTACAATATTTTCTCCATCATTAGTATTTCCAGAATCTATTAAAATTGTTTTTCCATTATAAAAAATTAGTTCAGAATCTGCTTGTCCTACATCAAAAAATAATATATTTAATTTATTTTTGTCTAATACTATATTTTCTGATATTTTAGTATCTACTTCTTGATTTTGTTTTACTTCTCCTACAGTCTCTAAAATTCCAATTTGAGTTAAATCTTTTTCAATGTTTTCTAGTATTCCATTTTTGCTTGCTACAGCTAATACCAGTAAAATAATTACTAAAACAATTACTCTTTTTATTTGATTTTCTATTTTTCTATTACTTTTTCTTCCCATTCCTAATTATTCCTTTGTTGTAATTTTAACAATAATTTTAAATTTATGGTTTTAATGCTGTAATTGGTAAAACATAAATTCCATCTGGTCTTTTTACAACTGCATCATATAATCCACAAATTACACACATAAATTTAGGCTTAATCTCAGCTAACTCATAAAATCTTTTTAAACTTGCTACTGCCTCTTCTTCTTTATTCGCACCTAATTTTATTTCTATCGCTCCATATTCTCCATCTGCAATTTCTACTATTGCATCAACCTCTACACCTGTATCATTTTCTCTATAATGATACAATTTTGCACCTATGCTTTCAGCATATATTTTTAAATCTCTTTCGCATAAAGCTTCAAAATATAATCCAAAAGTATCTAATTGGTTTATCAATTTTTCTGGAGTGATATTTAAAATTGCACATCCTAATGATGGATCTACAAAATGTCTTTTAGGATTTTTTCCTACATTCAATCTTGAACGTATTTTATACATAAAAGAATTTTGATTTTCTATTAAATGTAATCTATTTAATATGTTTAAATAGTCTGCGACTGTATTTTTACTTATGCTAGTTCTTTCTTCAGTAACATTATCATCTATATCTTTTATTAATATATTATTTGATGAAATAGTACTTTCGTTTCTTGCTAGAGATCTTAGTAGCATTTCCATTTTTGTTTTATCTCTTTTCACACCATCTATAGCCACAATATCTTTATCTAATACTGCTTCAATATAACTCTTTGTTATCTTCATTGCTCCATCAACGCTAATATTAATACTTTCTGGCCATCCCCCTCTTACAATTAACTCCGCTATTCTTTGCAATTCTACTTTATTTACTAATTTATTTTTAACCTTACCTTCAAACAATTCTTTTAAAGAAACTTCTCCACTAGAATCTCCTGATTCATACAAAGACATTGTACGCATCTTCATTTTACAGATTCTTCCCGCTCCAGAATGATGTATTTTATCACTTACTGGAACACTCGAACCTGTTAAAATATATTTGCCTTTTTCCTTATCTTGATCGCATTTAAATCTCACTGCATCCCATATTGCTGGAACTTCCTGCCATTCATCTATAAGTTCTGGTGCTTCTTTGTCTAAAACTAAATTTACGTCCATTTCTGCCAAATGCTTTTCTCTAAAATTATCTGCTGTATTGTTTAAGTATATAACACTATTAGAATGATTTAGTGCAGTCCAAGTTTTTCCACACCACTTTGGGCCTTCAATACTTACTGCTCCAAAAATCTCTAAATTTTCTTCTATTGATTTATCTATTAATCTTGGTATGTAATCTTTTTTTGTTAATTTCATTATATTCACCTCTTTTCTAGAATAACATATTCTTTTATTTTTTTCAATATATATTGTGCGTTTTTTGAGTGTTTTGTTGTGCGTTTTTTGAGTGCTTTATTGTGCATATTTTGAATAAATTGTACTATATCTTGTAACAATCAAGAAAAGCGGGCACAAAAAATATTACTTAAAAAATCCAAGTTTAACTTTTAAATTAAACTTGGATTTCTTCATTTCAATTATTTAATAAATTTCTTTTTGCTACCTTTAAATACTTTTACTGTACTATACAATATATTTAATACTATTACTAACACAATTGTTCCTAAAGTTACTATAGGTAACATATCTCCTGTGCCTGGTGTTCTCTCTGATACATTATTATCAGATTTTACTTCCTGTTTATTAGGTAAATCTTCTTTACCATTTACATTTGTCGAATTTCCTGATGGATTTGGATTATTATTTGATATATTATTATAAATATTTGTTATATGTTCCTGCTTTTCTGATACTTTATTTTCTTCCGCCACTTTTGTATAGTAATATCTTACATATGTTATTGTTTCTAATTCTCCGTCATCTGTCTCTATTACTTGCATTTTACCTTCTGCATTTTCTGGCTTACTAAACAACTTATATCCATCAAACACTTTTACTTCTGTTTCATATCTTTTTCCTTCATATCCATCTATTGTAATATCTTCAACTATTTTAGATTTTGTTTCATTGTCTATATATTGAACTATTACTTTTGCTTGCTTTGTATAATAATATTTTACTATTATTTCTTCTTTTGTCATCTGTCCTTTTGCATTTTCTGGATATTTAGATTCCATAACCTTATAGCCTTTAATCTGTTTTGAAAATGTCTCATATTCATCTCCTTCATATCCATTATATACACTTTCATCTAAAACTTTTCCTGTTCTTATATCAATATGTTCTTCTTTTACTCCTGCTGATTCTCTTGCATAATAATATTTTACATATATTGTTCCGTCTTCTGCTTCTGATAATTTCATTTCACCATATGTATTTGACGTTACTTCAGTTAATTTATATCCCTTATATTCTTTTTCTTTTGTTTCATATATATCACCTTCATGTCCAAAAATTGTTTCTGTATCCATTACTATTTCAGTCATTTTTTCTATGTACTCTACTACAACTTTCATTTTTCTTTCATAATAGTAATTAACAATTATTTCTTCTTTTGTCATTATTCCTTCTGCGTTATTTGGTAAATTATCTTCTACAATGTCATAATCTTCAAATTCTTTTGATTGTGTTTTATATTTATCTCCTTCATTACCATTATATAATGTTTCTTTTTCAATCAATTTACCTGTTTTTACATCAATATGTCTTTCTATAACACCCGCAGATACATGTACATAATAATATCTTACTATTATCTCTGTATCTATTGTTCCGTTTGAATTTATAACTGTTTTCATTGTCCCTTCTGTATTTTCTGGGTACATTTCTGCAACAATTACATAATCATTAAATTGTTTTTCTTCTGTTTTATAAGTATCGCCTTCATGTCCTTCAATAATTATTGTACTATCTTTTCCATTTGCTTCTAATATCTTTTCATCTGTTATTTTATCGATGTATTCTACTTTCACAGATAAATTTCTTACATAATAGTATTTTACTTCTATTCCATCTAATGTTAATATTCCTTTTGCATTTTCTGGCAATTTATCTTTTACAAGATCATAACCTTCAAATTCTTTTGGTGATGTTTCATATTCATCTCCAACATTTCCTTCATACTCTACACTGTCTAATATTTCATTTGTTGTTATATCAATATGTTTTTCTACTAATCCTTTTGATATATGTACATAATAGTAGTTTAAAACAATTTCTTCTTTTTCCATTGTAACAGTTTCATTTTCTGGTCTTTCTATTAATACATAATTTTCAAAATCTTTTGCCACTCCTATAAATGTATCTCCAGCTACTCCATCTTTTTCTATTGTTTCTAATTTTTCTCCAGTTGTTTTATCTATATAATTTACTATTACTTTTGTATTTTGTAAGTAATAATAAATTACCTCTACTCTATCTTTGATCATTATACCAGATGTATTTTCTGTGCTTTCTACAAATGTATAGTTTTCTATTTCTTTTTGTTCTGTTTTATACTCTTTTCCTTCATATCCATTTATAATTATTTCTTCTGCTAATATTTTATTGTCCATATTGTTTTCTGGTGTCTCATCTTTTTCTAAGTATTTTACTATAACATTAGTATTTTTTGCATAATAGAATATCTTTTCCTCTTCTTCTCCTAATATACCCGTTAATTCTTCGGGTCTTTCAATTATGGTGTACCCTTCTATTTCTTTCTCATCTTCAGATATATCATACTTCTCAAAAAACTTTCCTGTTTTTTCAATTTTGTCTGATATCTCTTCATTTGTAAATTTATCTACATATTTTACTGTAAGTTTTGCATCTTTTAATACATAGTACACTTTTATTACTGATTCATTATCAACTTCATTTGGTAACTCTACTGATGTCTCTTCTTTATATTCTATTTTATCTAGCTTATATCCATTATATTTATCTGTTATATTTATATTTTCCTTGTTTACTTTCAAAATGTCTGCCTCTAATACTTGTACTTCTTGTTTTTCTATTTGTGTATCTTTATCTATTTTTTCATTATCCTTATAAAATTCTACTGTATAAAATAAATCTTTTGTATTAGCTTCATCTGGAATATAATGTATTTTTATTATATTGTTTTCCAAAACTTCAGATACCTTTAATGGGAAGTTTTCTGCTTTTTCATATTTATATCCATATTTCATTTTATTAGAAAATTCTTCTATACTTGTTCCATAAGTTGCTATTCTTGTTTCTGTCTTTTCTTCATCTTTTATATTATTATAATAGTATTCTATTTTATATTCATAATCTTTTAGTCTATAATAATATATTACCTCTTGTGTTTCTTCTGCATATTTTCCACTTGTTACTTCACTAGATTTTACATATTCACAATATTCTGGAACCGTGTCACTTGGTTTGGTTGCAAATATTTCTCCTATTACACCAGTTTTTATTTCATCTTCAATTATTTTTTCAGTTGTACCTTCTAAATAATAATGTACTATAACTTGTCCTCTTGCTCTTTCATTTGTTAATGTTATTTTTGTTTCATCTTCTGTTTCTCTTGTTACATTTATATTTGTTATTGGATTTTCTGGAAGCATGTATCCTTCTGAAGGTTCTACTTCTATTAGTTCATATTCTCCAGCTTCTAAAGTAATTCTTATTTTTCCTTGTACATCTGTTACATATGTTTCTTCTGTAGCTTCTTCTTGATTTTTGGGTTTTATTTTAAATTTGGTTCCTTGAAGTGGTGTTTGTCCATCTTCTGCATATTTAACTATAGTAATGTTTCTTTCAATCTTTTTGTAATAATATGTTACAAATACTTCTGTTACTTTATATACTCCTGATTTATTTTCTGCCTCTTCCACTAATTCATATTCATTAGATAACCTATCATTAGCAAGACCATTTGTTACATATTCTTCTCCTTCTTTTCCGTAGCTTACCTCTTCTTCAGCTTCAGTTCCATCCATTAATGGAACTTTTATATTGGTTCCTTCAATATAATGATATACAGTAAGTGGAATCTCTTTTTCTGCATAATAATAGTTTACTTCTATTGTATCTTCTCCATATGTTCCTGTTGCATTTTTTGGAATATCATAATTTCCATTTTCATCTTTTATTAATTCATATTTTTCTAAGTCTAGTTTTGGTGCTGTTATATATTTTTCTCCAACCTTACCTCTAGTTATATTGTCTTCGACAATTTTTTCTTCTGTATATTCATAATTTCCTTCTGCATTTCTGTTTGCTTTATAATGATGAGCTATTACTTCTGATGCTACTGTATTTTCAATTGTAAACTCTTTTTGCCCATCTAGTGCAAAGTCTATTGTCATAATTTCATCTGCTAGCAAATATTTTTCAGGAGCTGCAATTTCTTTTATATTATATGTTCCAAAAGGTATCTGTGCAATTGCTTTTCCTTCACTATTTGTTTGAACCTCTATGCTATATTCACTAGAATCTATTGGAGTTAGATTTAAACTATTTATTATTAAAGAATCATCCCCCCAAGAATAATACGAATTTTTATAATATCCTAACTGTAAATAATATATTTTTCCTCCTGAAAGTTCAAAATTATAATCTTTCGCTTCAACATTTCCAGATAAACATATTTCTGCATTTCTATAATCAATCCTATATGGACTTTCAGTTATACTCATATAACCGATATCTCCATCTAAATCACTTGATACTTGAGCATTTATTGTTAAATTATATTTTCCTGTACAACCTGATAAATCAATTGGTATATAAGAATTTGCACAAGTATCATCAATTCCTTTATTGTTTGGTTCATATTTTCCATCTTTTTCTATAAACTCATATGCAATTTCTTTTACTGGACAAACCTGTATACTATTTATTTTTACATTACTTAAATTATTAGTACTATTTTCATATCCTAAATGTAAATAGTATAAATTTCCTGGTGGTAAATATATGTAATAATTTTGTGCTGCAGCAGAATATCGCACATCCATAATATTTCCCCATCCTGGTGCATTTGTATCTCCTGATATAGATGCATATAATAAAGCATTTCCATCACATTCCATTTCTCCATTTACAACAACTGCATATTCTTTATCTTTATTACGTAAATCTATTGGAATATATGAGTTTGCTACAGTACCTTGTGTATCTGAGTTATTTGGTATGTAAGTCCCATTATTTTCTATAAAATAATAATCTCCATTTTGTACCATAGTCTCTTCAATATTTTCTGGGTTTTTATAATCAACACCTTGGACACCTCTTCCATTACCTACTGGATTTCCAATTGCATTTTCTAGTCCTTCTCTTTTTTTAACTTCTTCAATTTTAAAAGTTACTTCTGGTATTGGTTCTTTGGTTTTACTATCTATTTTATTTATAACTATTATATTATTATTTTTGTCATCAATAATATCTTCGTATTTTATACCATAACTTACTTCAATATATTGGTCTTCTGTTATGTTTTGAATAACTGGCATTGTATATGTTCCATCTTCATTTTGAGTAAATACGTGTTTTTCTCCATTTACTGTAATTGCAATTATTTCATATCCTTTATCTGGTGTCATTATTATTTCTTTTTTACTGTTATCACCATATTTTACTCTTTCATATACCTTTAAGTTCTCTCCTGAAATGTCTCCCCCTTTTGTTTCGCCTATCTTTTTTACTCCTGTTGAAATTGCAAATTCTTTTCTTTTATTCTCTACTATTAGTTCTTGAGTTTCTGAAATCCCTATACCTGCTCTTACTCTTAATACTTCTCCATAATTACTTACTAAATAAGTTCCATCAAATATTCTTATTGCTGAAGTTGTTTCAAAATCGTTTGACCATTCTAATTTACCTTCAGTACTATATTTAAATAAACCAGAAAATGTTGATACTACAATTCCTCCATCTGAATCTTGCAATATTGAATTTACCTCTTCACTATTTCTTGCCCATTCAACTTCTCCTAAATTACTAAATTTTATTAGCATTCCTGAATAATAATTATTTGATCCATTTAGAACTATTCCATTTCCAAAGTCTATTTTTCCCGTACCTAAATATCCAGATACTATATAACCTCCATCTGACGTTTCTACTATTGATAATAGTTCATTTTCTTTCTCTCCTCCTATAGCTTTTGCCCATTGTATATTTCCATTTGAATCACATTTTATTAACATTCCTGCTCTAGCACCTGCACAATTTAATACTACTCCATTTCCTAAGTCATATGTTCCGTGTGAAAAATTTCCTGTAATTGCATAACCTCCATCTTTTGTCTCAATAATAGTATCTATTCCATTTCGAGAACTTATTTCCACTGTATTTGCCCATTCTAACTTACCTTTGGCATCATACTTAATTATCATTCCTGCTTCTTCATTTTTTCTTTCTAATACTATACCATCTTCTAAATCAATTTGATCTGCATAGAACTGTCCTGATACCAGTATTCCTCCATCTTTTGTTTCTAATACTGAGTCAATTTTGTCACTCCAACTATTTCCTATTGCCTTTGCCCATTCTGTTTCTCCATTACTATTAAATTTTATAACCATTCTTGTTAAATCATCATCCGTTAAATCTAAAAATATATTATTTCCTAAATCAATTGATAAACTTGTAAAATATCCTACAGCTATTACACCATTGTCACTTGTTGATGTTATATAATTAATTTGTTCTACTTCTTCTCCTCCAATTGTTCTTGCCCATTCTACATTTCCCATACTAGAGTACTTAATTATCGCTGCATCTAATCCTCCATTTGACTCTAATATTATTCCATTGCCTAAATCAATTGTATCTTCAAAGTATCCTCCCGCTATATATCCGCTAATACCATTGTTTATCATAGATTCTATTGAAATATCTGCATTCTCTCTTCTTTCAACTTTTACTTCTGGTATATCACAAAAACTATATTTAGATATTGCTTTATCTTCTATAATTAAACATTCAGAAGATGTTAACTCCAATAATGAATTTACATTACTTTTTATTTCCTTTTTCCATTCAATTTCTCCTATGCTATTATATTTTATTATACTTCCATTATATAATACAAATCCATTATCATCTGCTTCTTCTATAAAAATATTAATTCCTTCACCCTCTGTTTTTGCCCACTCTACATTTAAAGCCATATCATATTTTATTACCATTTCAGTATTATATCCGCTTACCTTTTCCAAAATTGTACCATTGCCTAAATCCAAAGTCTGGCTTCGAAAATATCCTGCTACTATATACCCATTATCATTTGTCTCTTGTACCGATTTTATACGTGTATCGCTTCCTCCAATTGTTTTGGTCCAATCTACACTTCCTAAAGTATTATATTTTATTATCATTCCATTACAAGAACTTGTATTTTCTAAAACTACATTTTCTTCTAATTCTATCTCACTTGATGTGAAATATCCTCCTACTAATATTCCTCCATCAGATGTTTCTGATAGTGAATTAATATAATCTGATTTACTTCCTCCTACTACTTTTGCCCATTGTAACTCTTTACTGTTATCATATTTAGCTATAAATCCATTATTTTTACCTATTGGTTCTATTCCAAAATCTTTACAATAGTCTTTTAGTTCTCCTGCTATTACTATTCCTTTATCAGCAGTTCCCTGTATAAAACTTATATCTATTCCTATAGTTAAGTTACCCCAAATTTCTTCACCTTTGCTACTATATTCTGCTATCATACCTCTGCCATTAAAAGATCCACCTACTAATATATTCCCCTCTGTTGTTTCATTTACAGAATTTATATAAACATTAGAATCACTTTCTATTGCTTTAGCCCATTCAACTTCTTTGTCTTGACTATATTTAATTACCATTCCAGCAGTATAATATGTGGCAACTTTTTTAGTTAATATAACATCATTTCCTAAATCTATTATATTACTCCTAAAGTTTCCTGCTATTATAATTCCTCCATCAGATGTTTCTTTCGCTGATACTATTTGATCACCAGAATTAGTTAATATTTCTTTTGACCATATTTTCTCTAATGACTTGTTTCCTTCTATTGAAGTACCTATTCCAAAATATTGAATCGTATCTGTAACATCATATTTCTCAGGAGCTTCTATTTCAACAGCTTTATATATACCTTCTGGTAACTCTGCTATTATTTCTCCATTTTCATTTGTTGTTAGTGTATAGTACTCTTTTCCGTTTACAATCTCTTTCGTTCCTAAAATTTCATTTTTGTTATTTTTTGCTGGTACTTCTTCAACATCTACGTTATAAATTGCAAATTTTACATTTGCTACTGGCATTTTTGTCTCAAAATCTTTTTTTACTAATTTAAACGCTGGTGTATCTTCTATTATAAGTTTTACAGTATTTTCCTCTACTGTATATGCTTTTTCTGTTTGTCCTGAACTTAGTTCTTCTATATATTGTAAGCTTCCATTATTATTTTGCACTCTAAATGTTATATCTTTTACTTTAGTATATCCTTGTGGTGCTGATACTTCTTTTAAAGTATATGTTTGATTTATATTTCGTCCTTCTTCATATAAATATAATCCTGTAATTGTTATCTTACCTGTACTATCTGTAACATATTCGCCTATTTCTTGTTTTCCTTTATATAATTTAAATTTTGCTCCCTCTAAATATGTTGTTTCTTCAGTAGAAGAATTTTCTTCTACTGTCTTGCTTAATGTTGTCTCTTCTATTCTTTTTATTTTTGTGACTTCTAAATTATATGTTGGTATTTTTTCATCTTCTAATACAATATTTAAAACTGGTATATTATCTTCTTCTGAAAAACTTTCTTTGAGTACCTCTCCATCTAGTATTTCAACTTCATAACTTTCGTCTTGTTTTAGTATTTTAAATGTAACTGGACTTGACAAATAATATCCACTTACCTTTACTTCTTGCAATACATATTCCTCACCTATACTAAGTCCTACAAAAGTAAGTTCTCCATCTTTATTAGTAGATAAAATTTTTCCACCTTGTGGTAGTCCTTCTCCAGTTACTTTATAGTAAGCCTTTTCCACTCTATTTTCTGTTCCTAATTCTTTTTTCGTAATTTTTAATCTAGCTTTCACTTTATCTTCTAATTTTAATACTACTTTATAATTATTAACTTCATCTTTTTCTATAGCAATTTCTTCTCGAGTTTCGCCATTTAACTTTTCGATAGTTATGCTTCCATCTTCATTCATATGACAAATAAACCTGATAGCATCTGAATTTAATTCATAGTCCTCTGGCGCTTTTATTTCTTTTACTTCATATATTTTCTCTACTGCTAAATTACTTAATTGTATTTTTCCTTCTGAATTTGTTACATCTGTTTTTATTACTTCTTGTTTTTCATTTCCATCTTTATCTATACTTATTTCTTTTATAGAATATTTTACTTTTGATATTAATTTTTCTTTATTTTCTTGGTATTTTTGTAATTCAAAATTATATTTTTTTGTTAATCTAATTCCTAATTTGTTTGGTTCTATACTAGTTCTATATTTTCCCTGTTCTGTATCTAAGCAAAACTCTATTCCATGATGGCTATATGATGTTTTGTTTAATTCAGTCTTCTTTGGTATCTTTATAGTATATCCGAATTCAACCTTTTCTCCTATATCCATTATGTAATTTTGGAAATCTATAAAAAAGCTCTTTATTGTATCCCAATTCTTCACTTCATCTTTTGTCTTCCAGCCATTCTCAGCTTTGCTTAAATCTTTATCTGGATTTTCATTTTCTGAATAGTATACTTTTATTTCATCTTTCATTGCTTCTGGTATTCTTAATCCATCTTCTGTCATTCTTGTACTAAATTCAGAATTTAAATTATTTTTACTTAATACAAAAGTATTACCTTCAAAAGGTATCTTTCCAATTATTGATACTTCACTTATTGTATTACTATAATTATTTATTACATCTATTCCTATATCTACTGTTTTTTCATTTTCTAAATCATATCTATATTCTAATTCTATTATCTGTGGTGCTAACGCAATACTTCCATTCTCATCATAATTACTAGCTATCTGTGTAGTTAATAATGAATTTGGTGATATCATACTTATACTAACTATATTATAATATACTTGCTCTTCTGTATTTAAGTTATTATTTACATCATAAATATCTGATGTTTTATAATAATAATCACTATTTTTTTCATTTGTTGCATATAATTCTATATTTCTTGTTGCTGTTGACATTCTTGGGTTGGCAGTTAAATCTAAATTTATCCTTATTGTGTACGTTTGAGGAGTCTCATTTTCTGTCAATATTTTTATAAAATACTGTCCATTTTCCTTTACTAATTCATAGCTTTCTAAACTAACATTTGTATTATTTATTGAAATTTCATTTAATTTTACATCTATAAGTTCTTCTGGTAGTCTTAATAAAAATGAACCATTTTTCCATCTTACTTCATTTTTATTATCATCTGCAATAGTTTGTATATATATATCAATATTCTTTTCTGATTCTTGAGTTGATAATTTATCTCTACTAATAAATACTGTCGCTTCTGATTCTGGAGCCACATATTTCGCTGTATGAGAAACTTTTTCAATTTCTGTATTTCCCACATATCCAACTAATCTTGAGCTTATATGTTGTAATCCATCAAATTCGTTCTTTTCATATTTTTGAATTATTTTTTCATCATCTAATTCTTTTATATTATATACTGTTAGATAACTCTCGTTTTTTATAGCCTTACTTGTTTCAATTCTTATATGTTTTACTGGTAATTCATATCTGTATGGGTTTTCTTCTTTATATTTGTTCCAAGTATCTTTTGTAAATGTTTCTAATAAAGTATCAGTTTCGTCATCATATATTTTTATCCATCCATCATCTCCTAATATAGTATCAGCCCCATAAAAATATATTCCTACATTTGATGTCACATCTTCCATACTTTCTATTGTACTATCTTTTTTTATAAATTTGTCTGACTGTTTTTCCTCTCCATTTGCTGTTTCTTTCATTATAATTGAATCTAGTTTTTCTTCAGTTCCAATAAAAACTTTCCACATTACTTTATATGTATCATCATTTTCTTCTTCACTATTTCCATTATATAAATTTAATGGTTTATCTTTTAATACTAAATATGACATATCATTCCAAATATATCTTCCTACTTTCACATTAAAGTTGGTTCTATATGTTTGATCTGTCACAGTAGGTGGCACATTACAATCCAATACAATTGTCGAACTTTCGATGTTACTTATGTATGGGTTATTAAATTCTATATTAGGATTGTTATAGCCTTTATAGTATGTTTTTACTGGTATTTGCAACTGAATTGATTCTTTTCCAACACTCTCATATGCTTCTATTGAATACACTATTTTCATCTCATACTTGTTTCTTGAATCCATAGTTGTTTTTAGTACTTCATCATGTATAATTTCTGTTTCTCTATCTATTATAAATTTTCTAGTTGTTTCATCATAATTAAATCTATCATTTTTACCCAAATACTTTACCTCTATTGGCAAATATCCATTTATCTCTGGTATCTCTCCTTCTATATGATTAGATTTTAATAACAACTTTTCTTCTCTATCTTCAGTATATATATCGAAATTAAAACTTATTGTTCCTTCTTCTTTATTTATCATTTCAGTTATATTTCTATTTTGACTTGTTGAATAAATATTGGTATCTATTGTTCCATACCAATCTACATTAAATTCTACATTTTTCTCTATATAAGTTCTAGCTCCATCTTGACCTACATAAGTCCCTGTTAATTTTACATCATTTACTTTACTATACTTATTTATATTATTTCCTATTGCATCTGCAATTCTTGAATCATAATTATAATCTCCACTTCGTACAATTCCTGTTATTACTTTTTGACTACCACTATTTATTGTATTAAATTCTAGCTCTTTTATATTATTACCTATATAATTATATTTAAGTTCAGAATCTTTTGGTAAAGAAGTTTGCAAATAAAAGTTTTTTCCATTTATTTCAATACGAGCATTTTCTAAATATCCTTCTGTCTGTACTTTTAGTTCCATATATAAAGTATCTTCTTTTCCTACCTCTTTGCAAGTACCTCTTATTTTTTCTGCATTCCCATCTCCATCTAAGTCCTGCAAAAAGAACGCATCAAATTTCACATTTTCAGTATTTTTAATATCTTCATCTCCATCTTGAGCTTCTGCATATGTTAAGGTTCTAGCCATTTCACTATTTGCAGCAATACTATTGGTTTTATTATCTTTATAGTTTAAAACTCCTA
Organism: uncultured Clostridia bacterium; assembly: GCA_949746285.1. Lineage (GTDB taxonomy): Bacteria > Bacillota > Clostridia > TANB77 > CAG-508 > Scatovivens. Next base: position 19,054 of record CATJZH010000135.1, on the reverse strand, counting down.
TTATGAATAAAACTATAATTGTAAATATAATAAAAATACTTACTTTTTGCTTCCTACTAAAATTAATCATAAACTTCTTTTCCATTTTCTTCCTCCAATTTAAGACCTATTAATGCTATTTTCCTCTCTTTCAAAGTTAAACGCCTAATTATCTAATACTACTATACTTTGTTAAAACATATAAAGTAAATAACAAATTTCTTACATTTTTCAATGCTTTTTAAGTATTTAGTAGGGACACATGATTTATAACTTATATATATTTTTAATTACTTTAACATAACAAAAAGCTTTCTTATGTTACTAAAACATAAAAAAGCTTAGTGGTAAATTGGAAAACGTTTTATATATTTATTACTATCCTATTACATTTGCAATTAATCCAAAAGAAAGAATCATCATTATAATACTTGCCATAACTATACCTGCAAGAACAGCTATAAAAGTTTTCTTTCTATCCATTTCAAGCACAGAAGCAATTAAAGAACCAGTCCACGCTCCAGTTCCTGGAAGTGGTATTCCAACAAATAGAACAACACCTAAATATCCATATTTTTCTATTTGTCCTTTATGTTTTTCTACTTTTGAATCTAACCAGTTAGCAAATCCTTTGAAATATTTACTATTTCTCATCCATTTTAATATTTTTGTTATTAACAATAAAATAAATGGTACAGGAATTATATTTCCTATTATACTTATTATATAACTTGGAATTGGATCCAATCCCAATAGTGCTGCTGCAATAAGTCCTCCTCTTAATTCTAGTATTGGCATTAAAGATATTATAAATACTAATATTTCTTTGCCATATGCTATTGCTGTAAGTCCACCAAATGCACCTAATATTGCATTTACTAATTTTTCACTCATTTTAATTTCATTCCTTTCTCGATAATCCTAAGATTTCAATTTTTTCTGTTCTTCCATTTGTAATATATTTTCTGCTGTAATTTCTCCAACAAATTCTTCTGGAAATACTACTTCGTCTATGTTTAATTTTTGAAGAATTTGTTTATGGTGTTTATCACCTGCTTTAGCTATAATATATTTTACTCCAGCATCTTGAAGTTCCATACATGATATTATACTAGCTGTAAGATTTTCACCAAAACATACTACTCCTACATCAAAATCTTTTAATGGAACTTTACTCCAAGATTCTTCAGAAGTTACATCTATACATATAGCTTTTGTAACATAATTACTAACTTTTTCTACTACTTTTATATCACTATCAATTGCTAAAACTTCTATTTTAGAGTCTGACAATTTTTTAGCAATACTTGTTCCATATTTTCCTAATCCAACTATTACACATTGTTTTCTCATGACTCTCCTCCTTTTATAATATTACGTCTTCACTTGGATATTTTATATTTTTTCTATCTTTATTTATTACTGCAAGTACCATTGTTAAAGGTCCTACTCTTCCTACATACATTAAGAACATTATTATCACTTCTCCACCTATCTTTAAAGTATTATAATCTGTAACAGTTAAACCTGTATTTGTTATTGCCGAAATACTTTCAAATATAATATTAAATATTCCTATATTATCTAAATGATAGAATATTGTACAAGTTACTGCCAATACAATAACAAAAACCATCAATATAGAAAATGCTTTTCTTATACTAGAATCTGGTATTCTTTTCCAAAACATTACTGTTTCTTCTTTTCCTCTTAATGTTGATATTACTGTTGAAAGTAATATTGCTATTGTTATTATTTTAACACCACCTGAAGTTGATGTTGGTGACCCACCTATAAACATAAGTATCATAAGCATTGCTTGATTTTCCATGCATAATTTTGATACATTTGTAATTGCAAATCCTGTTGATCTTGTTGTAGTAGACATAAACAAACAATTTAGTAATGATAATGTTGGGTCTAACATTTTCATTATAAACATTGGAACAAATAATAATCCTATTGTGTATGTCAAAACTATTTTTGTTTGCAACTTTAATCTATTAAATCTTTTATGCCTGTTTTTCTTTAAATCTTCAATTACTAATATTCCTATGCTTCCTAAAATCATAAGTACTATTAAAACTATTTGAACATATATATCACTTGCAAAATAGCTTAAACTTTCTCCTTCAAATAAAGTAAATCCTGTATTACTAAATGCAGATATTGTATGAAAAATGCTATACCAAATCCCTCTTCCTATTCCAAACATAGGAATAAATCTTAATGCCAAAAAAATAATTCCTGCTAATTGTACTTTAAGCATAAGTTTTCCAATAAATATTGAATGCTCTTTTATAGAAGCATAACTATCACCACTTATATTATCGTTTATTAAGATTATATCTGACATTCTTATTTTTTTATTTCTTACACTTAAAAAATAAGATATAAAAATAACAAAGCCCATTGCTCCTATTTCCATAAGTATTGCAAGAATAGCCTGTCCTAGGAAATTAAATTGTGTTTGCAAAGCTGATTTAGTAAATCCTGTTGTTGTAAGTGCTGATGTAGCTGTAAATAAAACATCTCTAAAGCTTATTGGTTTATAATTACATATTGGTAAACAAAGTACTATTGTAGAAATTAAAATTATGAATGCAAATCCTATTATCGGAACTAAATATGAACGTTTATTTTTAAACATTTTAATCTCTTCCTTTATTTATTTTCAAAACATATTATATACTTAAAAATAAAAAAAATAAACCCTTTTTTAAAGGGTTATATTTTAAAATTTTCTTCTATTTATTACATATGTACTTCCTAAAATTGATTTTGCTTGATGCTTTATTTGACCTGCGACTTCTCCTATTTCTAGTGTAGTTTTATATACTCTTGAATCTACTTCTAATACTGCTATTGATATTGTAGTAAGTGGAAATTGTTCTATTATTCCTCTTCTATTTGCAACTTCTACATATCCTCTTTCAACATCAATATCATTATAATAGTCTACTGCAAATTTATCAAATTCTGCTATTATATTTTGACATACTTTATCATAATCTGTTCTTCCAATTATTGCAACAAAATCATCTCCACCAACATGTCCTATAAAATTGTTACTGCCTTGAATTTGATGTATATGTTTTGTAATTGTTCTAGATGTAAATTTAATTATTTCATCTCCATTTGAAAATCCATATACATCATTATAGGCTTTAAAATTATCTAAATCGAAATATAGTATAGCAAATGTTTCTTTATTTAATAGTCTTTTTTTCATTTCAGCTTGAATTTGAACATTTCCTGGAAGCCCTGTTAAGGGGCTAATTCCACTATTTTTTGTTAATAAACCAATTATGTTTTTAATTGTATAATAAAAATATTCATCATTTATTGGTCTTTCAATATAATATTCAACATGGGCCTTTAATACATCAATTTGATGCTTTTTATCGTTACTTGAGCCTACTACTATTATAGGTGTTATGCTATTATCTTCATTTGATCTAATACTTTTACAAAATTCTACTATATTAACATCAACATTATCTTCATCTATAATTATTAAATCTGGTATACTCCTAAGAGCTAATTCTAGTTCAGAAGGTATTATTGTTTTAAATTTATATTCATCTGGTTCTCTTGTAAAATTTCGGACTAGTCTTTCTTTTAATTCAATTTCGTTTTCTATTACATATATTTCTTTAATCATATATACCTCTAATAATATAATAAAAATAGTGGGCTTACTAACTATTATGTAAGCCCTTAATTAGTTTTATTTAAATTTTAACGAGTAATTTCTTTTACTTCTTGTTTCTCTGTTCCATTAGCTGATATAACTGTTAATGTAATTTTATTACTTCCTTCTACTAATTCTATATCAAATGGTCCTACTTCTAGTGCTATCTGTCCTTGAAGATCTACATTATAATCTACATCATTTACATTTAATTTTATTTCTTTAATTCCTGCTGGCGAACTTGTTTTTATAGTTGCATTTCCTTCAGTTGCTTCTGATTTTTCTATAGATATATTTATTTCATCTTCATTTGTTGGTGTTGCTTCAACATTTTCTGTTACAACTGTTTCAGTCTCATCAACACTAGATACAGTTACAGTTATAGTACTATTTCCTTCTGGTAATGCTATACCATTAAATCTAATTTCTTTTTGTTGTTCTTCTCCTATATCTCCATTATAATCTTGGTCATTTATTTTGAATTTTACTTCTTTTATTCCGTTTTCATGGAAACAATATACATCTGCTGATTTCTTATCTGCTGCTATTGTTACTTTTACATCTGGTTTTGTCACTCCAGAAAAACTCTTTAATTCTGTTGTTGTATTTTTATTTTTATCAACTGCTATAACTGTTAAGTCATTTTTTCCTTTTAAAATTTCAATATCAAATTCTATTTTCTTTTCATCGTCTTCTACTTCAACTTTTTCTTCTTCTTCATCATTCCATCTATATGTTACATAATCAATAGCTGTTTCATCTGTTGCTGTTATTACTAATCTTTTTGTTTCATTATTGACATTTAATGAAATTACTGGATATAATTTGTCTTCTCCTGCTTCTGATGTTATTACTTGATCATATATTGTTTCATTTCCTTCTATGTCTATTACTTTTACATTTAAAGTGTGTTCACCTGCGAATAATGAAATTTCTGATTCCATTGCAGATTCTCCACTACCTTTTATTGTATTTTCTTTTTCTGAATCCCAATTATATATTAACTTTTCTATTACTTTATCATGTTTTACTTTTATTACTGCTGTTGTTTCTTTTTGTTCTATATTTATTTGAGCTTTTGTTGCTGCTTGTGCTGGAAGATTTGATTTACTATTGTTTTTGTATATTCCGTATGCTCCACCTGCTAATAAGCATATAGCAAATATAGCTAATATTACAGCAAAAACTCTTACAATTTTATCTGAACCAGATGTTCCCCCACCAGAGCTCTTATTTGGATTATAATCTAATATTTGGTTCATATGTTTTACACCTCATTTAACTTACTTCAAGCTAAATTATATCATATAGAATTTTTATTGTAAACATATAAAATTACCTTTTTATACATTTTTTGTAAATCTTGAAGCCCTAGCTTTTCAAAGGATATATAGCAAATTCTTTTATATTGTTTTTGATATTCTATTATACAAAAAAGAAGCAAACCTTTTATTGGGTCTGCTTCAATTTTTATATTTTATTTATTATAAAACATATTTCTTAATTAATATTACTCCTGTTGTCATTATTGCAAGTACTGTTGTTGTAAGTGCTATATATGTTGGTGCTCTACCTGTTGAAATTCCTAAAAATACCTCTGCTGTATCTATATCATCTTCTCCAGGGACTTTATTGTTTGGTGTTGAGTCTATATCTGGTGTATTGCTATCATTTTGATCTTTACTTATTTCTGCAGTATTAACTTTAAGTCCTAAATTATTTTCAGAATTTATCCATTTTAATACCACTTGAACAGACGCTGATTGACCTGGTTCTAAACGAGTATTTGATAAGGCATTTGTTGTAATTACATTTGTAGAAACTTGTGTCCAACTACTATTTTCTTCTGCTATAAATTCTAGTCCTTCTGGTATATAGTCTGTAATTTCTGTAGCACTTCCTGCTATTTCACCTTCGTTTGTAACTGTTATATTATAAACAAATTTAACTGTTGTTGACTTTAGTTTCTTTCTGTGTATATCTACTTTTTGTAATGGATCATTTTCTCCAAGTGATATTTCCCTTGTTGTTCCATTTTCATTTATAATTATTTTTATTAAATCCTTTTTTAATGCTAAATCAAAATATTTTACATATATTTGTTCATCATCTATATCATCTTCACCTGGTTTATTATTTCCTGGTGTTGAATCTATATCATCTATTGGGTTTCCATTTTCATCCTCATCATCTGTTATTTCTGCTATGTTTTTAACTATTCTGTCTTTTCCTTTTACTTTATTTTCTACAACTTTAAATGCTATTTGAACATCTCTAAAGTCTGGTGTTTTTGATGTTTTGGAATCAAACCCTTTTAATAAACAATCATCTTTTCTTTCTTCAGATTTTTCTTTAGATAAATAATCTGTTTTTACAGATACTGCTTGACTTACATCAGATGTTTCATTTCCGTCTTTATCATATAACTTCCAACCATATTTTTTGTTTGTATCGTTATCTGGTAAAAATTCTATTCCTTCTGGTAAATCATCTGCTACTTCTTTAGCATATCCTGCTATATTTCCTTCATTATATACTCTTATTGTATAAGTAATTATATCGTTATTTTCTACTTGTAATGGTGATGCTGTTGAAGAAAACTGTACTTTTCCTTCTGAATTTACAGATACTTTGGGTTCTCTTCCATCAACTTTTTTGTCATTTACTCCAGTTATGAATTTTTGAAGACTTAAATCAAATTCTTGTGGTGTTAAATTTTCATAGTCATGATCATCTTGATTTTCATCATCCCCTGGATATCTATTTGGATCAACTGTATCTGGTGTTGAATCTCTATCTGTTACTTCTTCTCTGTTTTCATCTGAGTCTTTTGTTATTTCTGCTATATTTCTTAAATTTGTTCCTGTTGATACATTTGTAAGTACTATACAAGCTACTTGTATATCTTTATAATCTAATGTTTCTGATTTTTCTTTATCAAATGCTTTTATTAGATTTTTTGTATCTGTTGGTGAAGATTTTAATTTTGTTGATGTTAATTTTGCACTTCCTAATACAACATCTACATCTGATAAATTCTTTACATCAGTAAAGTCATCTGTTTCTAAATTCTTTGTTCCATTTGATATTGTGCTTAATTTTACTGTTTTTGCATTTTCTGGAATTGACCAGTAATTATCTACATTTGTTGTATGATTTACTAAAAATCCTAATCCCTCTGGTATATAATCTGCTACTTCTTCAGCATATCCTGATAAGTCTCCTTCATTATACACTCTTACTGTATATATTACTACGTCTCCTTGTTCTACAGAAAGTGCTGATTTTGTAGTAGTGTATGTTGCATCTGTACTTGTTCCATCTTTTAATTTTGAAACATCTACAACAGGCTCTCTACTTTTAGATGGTGCATTTCCATTTATCTTTGTTATAAATTTTTGTAAGCTTAAGTCAAAAGCTTTTCCTTCTACTTTTACTTTTTCAAAATCATCATCATCTTCTCTACCTTTATAGAAATAATCACTATCTGTTAAATCTGATTTATTATCTTTATCTCCTGTGTAGTTTGATGAATCATTATCTTTTTGTGTATAATCATTATTGCTTGGAGTAGAATCTCTATCTGCAATTCCATCTTCTCCTATTTCAGCTACATTTGTTAATACTGCTGATGGTTTTGCATTATCAGCTATTTTACATTCTATTTGAACATATGCACTTTCTAAAGATGTACTATTTTCTTTGTCAAATGCTCCTATTGTTGTATCTTTTAAATAATCTGTTGAATATACTGTAGCATTTGAACCTTCTGAAACTTTTTTCCATCCATATGTTGCATTTATTTCACTATCTTCTACATATTCTAATCCTTTTGGTAAAGCGTCTATTACTACTGTTTCCTTTGCATCAACATCACCTTCATTATATACTCTTATTTCATATATAATTTTATCTCCTACTGATACTGATACAGGATCTTTTGCATGTTTATATTCTGCTGTTTCACTTGTTCCATCTTTTAATTTTGAAATATCTACTTTTGGTGCTCTATCAAATTTTTGAGTAGTACCATTTGCTTTTGTTACTGCTGCTATATATTTTCTTAAAGCTAAGTCTGGTGATGTTCTTTTTATTTCAACTGGTACATTTACTTTATGTGGTGTTTCTCCTCTTGTTAATAATATAAGCGGTTGATATACTTCTACGCCTTCATCATTTGTTATTTTATTTTTCCATACTGAACCTTGTGTTTCAAATGTTGAATAATTTAATTCTAAATTAATAGTTGTTATTACTTCATTTGTTTTTGGTAGATATATGTAATAATTTGTATCAAATATTTCATTTACATTTTTATTTGTGAAATTTGATTCACCTTCTAACAATATTTCATAATCTTTTCTAGCTATTTCTTTATTTGCAGCATCTAATAATTTTATACTATACTCTGTTGATGGTGCTGTTCCTGCTTTTATATTAAATGGTCCTACTATATAGTAATTTTCATTTTCTGTTAAAGCTGCATCATTTCTTCCTAATGATGGATATGTATTTTGAACAGTTTCTGTTCCTTTTGCTGCTTCATTTATTAAATATTGATATAAATGATTAGCCATTTCTTGACGTAAATTACTTCCTGTTACATCACGGTATGAGCCTTTGTATGTTGATCCATCTTCACTAAATCCACTTAGTGTAACTGCTGGTAATGTTGTTACATTATATTTTTCTGTATCTCTATTTGTAAAATACCAAATAGCATATTGTTGAACAACATCTATATCGTCATCTGTTAGATATGCTTTTACTGCATCTAACTCATATTCATAATCTGCAAAAGCTTTTGCTAAATAATCATCTTTTTGCTCAGGTGTTTGTTTTCTTAAATAAGAATTTTCAAATATCCAATTTAAAGCTTTATAATTAGCTGTCCAAAGTGCACTATCTTCTGAATATGCTGTACTTAAATGTAAAGATTTTACTTCTGAATTTGTTGAATCTTTAAAATCTGCTACATTTTTGTACTCTAAACTTGTAAATCCTGTTGAAGTTGCTCCTGGGAATGATTTCATAGCATTTAAACAATAGAATGCATTTTCATAATTCATGTCGCCTTCTTCTATTATTTTACAAATTAGAGTATCTCCAACTTCATAACCATGTGGATTTTCATCATAAAGCTGTTTTTGTTCATCCGTTAATGTTCCACTAGCTTCTTCTCCTCCTTCGTGCATAATAACAGATTGTAAATTAGCTGTAGTATCTGCTTGAGTTAACATAGCAAATACAGTTGTATATGGTGTTAATAATGTTAATACACATGCTAATACAATAGCTATTTTTACTATTCTTTTCTTTAACATAATTCTACCTTCCTTATATATAATTTTACATAGTTATATTATCATATAATATATTTTAACTCTAAAAAATATCATGTCAATATTAGTTATTGACAAATGCTTGTATTTCCTTAGAGTACTCCCGATTTTACGGTACATATCAATTATATTACATTTTAATCATAAAATCAAGTATTTATGTGAATTTTTAGGGCTTTTCCTTTATTTTCTATTTTTTTATTTTTTATTTTGAATATATAGTCATTTTTGTTCATAAATTTATTTAGGAGAAAATTATTATGAAAAAAATATTGTCTTTATTTTTAATTTTTATTTTTATATTAAATAGCACATCTTTTGCAGATGAAAGCTTAGATTTAGAAGGAATTGATGATTATGCTTCTTTTCAAGCATCTTCAAATTCTACTAACGAACCTATAACTAACTCTAAAAATATTGTTGTACTTGACAGGAAAACTCTTTCTGTTCTTTATGAAAAAAATGCATATGAAAAAGTAGCTATGGCTTCAACTACAAAAATTATGACTTGCATTATTATTTTAGAAAATTGTTCTTTAGATGACATAGTTACTGTTTCAAAAAAAGCTGCTTCTGTTCATGGTTCTACTTTAGGATTAGTTACTGATATGAAAATTTCTGTTTTAGATTTACTTTATGGTCTTATGCTCAGATCAGGAAATGACTGTGCTATAAGCCTAGCCGAACATTTATCAGGAACTGTTGAAAACTTTTCTGTTTTAATGAATCAAAAAGCAAAAGAATTAGGCTTAAATAATACAAATTTTGTTACTCCTCATGGACTTGATGACGAAAATCATTACACAACTGCATATGAACTTGCTATTTTAACAGATTATGCATTAAAAAATGAACAATTTAGAAATATAGTTTCCACAAAAACTCATACTATTTCTTTTAATGGTGGAAATAGAACTATTTCAAATACTAATGAATTATTAGGAAATCTAGAAGGCATCTATGGAGTAAAAACAGGTTTTACTTTTGAAGCTGGTAGATGTCTGGTTTCTGCTTGTAAAAGGGATTCTTTAGACATAATCGTTGTTGTTTTAGGTGCAAATACAAAAAGTATTAGAACAAAAGATAGTGCTTCACTAATAAATTATATTTTAAATACCTATAATTATATTGATGTTTCATCTACTATAAACGATTCATTTAATCAATATTTACCTTTATTCGAAAAAAATTGTTTACTAAAAAAAACTAGAACCTCACCTATTTTAAAATTGCAGCAACTTGAAAATTACAAATTTCCGCTTCCTATTAATGATGCTTTAGAGTTAAACACCAAAATTTATACTGTTTCTTCTATGTCCCCTTCTACTAATCAAGGTAGCAAAATCGGTACTTTGGAACTTTATAATGGAAACTCTTTACTTTGCACAGCTGATATTACTCTTGATAATGAATTAATTAAAAACACCTCCTTATATTATTTTAATTTGATTATACGTAATCTTTTTGTTTTTTAATAAATTTATTTTAATATAGTTTATCTATCTATAAATATATATCATTAAATTTAAAATCGAATGCACTTGAGCTTGAGATTAAAATTACATTTTTCAAATTATAGGGAATCTCAATTTTATATTGAGGGCGCTATAATTTGAAAATACTGTAATTTATCGAAAGCGAAGTATTGCCGAGATTTTAAATTTAATGATATATATTTATAGATAGTTTTTTTATAATTAAATAAATTTATTAAATAAACAGTAATTATGTTTAATCAAATTAAAAATTGGGTAAAATCTCCTTAAAATAATAAGGAGGTTTTTTTATGAAAAAATTTATATTAGAAAATAAAATTACAATAGTATTAATTTCAATAATACTGATTTTACTAGTAAGTCTTTTTGCCAAATCTTTTGGTATGGAAGACTATCAAACACTAGATTTTTCATTAGGAATTGTTAATACTGATTACTTAAATATGAGAAGTGGTGCTGGAATAAATTTTAAATCAGTCGATCTTCTAAAACGTAATGAATATGTCAGAATTTTTGGAAAGATTGGAGAATGGTATATAATACAAAATGAAGAAAATAAGATTGGAGCAGCTCATGAACGTTATATAACTCCTACTTCTGAACAAAAAGCCGCAGCTACAAATACAGAAACTGTTGAAGAAACAAAAAATCAAAATCTAACTGATGATGAATCACAGCTTTTATCTTTAATAAATGCAGAAAGGAATAAAAACAATTTATCTAGTTTAGAAATTGATGAGAATTTGCAAAATGTTGCAAGGTTAAAAGCTCAAGATTTAGTCCAAAATAATTATTTTTCTCACAACTCACCTACTCTTGGTACTCCATTTGATATGTTAAAAAGCAACAACATTTCCTATAAAACTGCTAGTGAAAATATAGCTGGCAATAGCAGTATCCCCGCAGCTGTCGAAAGCTGGTTAAATTCTGAATCGCACAAAGAAAATATTTTAAGTAATGATTACAATTATACTGGAATTGCTGTTGTAGATAGTATTGCTTATGGAAAAATTATTGTTGAATTATTTATTGGAAGATAAAATAAATAATATTTTTTAAACATACGTATATAAATGGACAAAAACAATCCTCCCTAATTGGACATATGCAAATATGAAAAAATCTTGAAACTCAGTTTAGATTTCAGGATTTTTATTTTTATCAATTTTCAGTTCTACATATATAAAATAGACTCTAATCTCTGCCCTTTTCATAGTTTTTTACTACTCATTTCTATTTGTTTAAATTAGTATTTATTCCTATTTTATATAAAAGTACGCGCGAAAACCGAGGAAGCTGCTGCTGTTGTAAGGAATGCTGCTGAACCTGTGGTACGCCAGGCCGTTAGAACCGTTGCTGTTGTAACCGCCCCCGCGAGAATAACGGTAGTTGGTGCCGTCGGCCTCTAATGTCCTATCGTACACATTTCCTGCCATGTCATACACATTATTTGCTTTCGTATATTCACTACTTCCACTTGGGATTCTTGTGCTTCCTATACTTTTTGTTGCTTCTGTTCCATTTGTATTTGTATATTTAAATATACTATCATAATAATTTCCCCAACTTGTTGAATTTCTTATTTCTCCATATGTTTTGCTTCCACTCTCTACTAACCACTGCAAAGCTTCATCCCACAGACATCCCCATATCATATTTGCTTTTACACTCATACTTCTTCCTAATACTTCCATCTTTCCATACATTGCATACCATGTTTGACTTGCTATATCTGTATTCATTTTTCTTACTACTGGTTCATTTGTACTTACACTTCCTGTTTCATATCTTCCTATATAAAATCCTCCATAGGTTTTTATACTTTCTATTGCTTCTTCAAACTCTATTCTTAACTCTTGGTCAAAATTTTCTCTTGTCATTCCTTCTAGTCCATATCTTGAAAAATACTGTGGCGTGTCATAACTACCTGTCAAAGCTTTTGGTTCAGTTCCTGTTGATGAACTTCCTCTTCCTGTTAATGTCCAATTACTATAATATTTTCCTGTTTTTACTCCATTTGTTTCACTATATATTCTACTTGGGTCATTTACTGGTACCCATACCCATTGATTTCTTGTCTTTTGAGCTTCTAGCAAATTACTTTCATTTACTTCTTCGTCTCCTTCATATATTACAAATCCTCCATATTTATGTTCTACTGCCTCCGCTTCTCCTGTTCCATCTGCACTATAATTTACTACTTCTACACTTTTTACATACCCTTTATCTAATCCACTATTGCTTGAACCATTTTTCGAATATGTTAATATTACTTTATATCTTCCTGCTTCTAGTTCTTTATCATAATCTACATATACTAAATTTTCATATTTTGTTCCATATATTGTATTACTTATACTTGGACATCTCTCTTCTTCGCCTGTTTCTACACTTATTATTGTTGCATATAATACATCATTTCCATATTGTGACGATACACTCCAATTTACTTTTATGTGTCCTCCATTTTCTCCTATTTCAAATTCTTCACTTTCTAATATACTACTTGAACTTGCTACATTATAATTTCCACTTGACCATACTCCATCTTCTTCATTTTGTGTCCATGCATATTCTCCTTCTGATGACAAAGCAAGTGTTTTAGCTGTCCCTTTATGTACTTCATTTATTCCATTTACGTACCTTTCACTTTCTACACTTGACGCTGTATATCCCGTTGGCACTGGTACTTCTATATTATCTAAACTCATTACTGCTGTATAATTTTCTGGATTTTTTTGTTTTACTGCTTCTTTATGTTCTGTTTCTACTGGGGTTACATCACTACTTAAGTTCTGTTTATTTATTAAAATTAAAGTAATTACTAATAATATAATAAATACTATTGTTATTATTACACTTAAAACTATTTTTCTATTTTTAGTTATTTTTGAGCTTTTTTTATTTTTCATTTAATAAATCCTATCTATTTCATTTCTATATGTATTTTGTATAGTCATTTTAAAATAGCACTTAGTTTTTATATTTGTTTTTGCACTATAATTATACACTTTATATTATACATCATATTTTGATTTTTTCTATTAAATTTATATTACATTTAAAAAACATAAAACTAAGCTGCATTAAAAAAAGCTGAGACAAAAAACTTTAAAAGTTTTCTGTTCCAGCTATTGACATTCAGCCTATTTTTATATTAAAATTTTCTTTTTCTTGCAGCCTCTGATTTTTTCTTTCTTTTAACGCTAGGTTTTTCATAATGTTCTCTTTTTCTTACTTCTTGCAATACTCCATTTCTAGCACATTGTCTTTTGAATCTTTTTAGAGCATCTTCTATATTTCCATCTTTAACTTTAACTTCTGACATTATTTTTTCCCCTCCTTCCGAAGCCTAAAAAACATCTTGTGGGATTGATTTTTTTATGTAATAATCCTTTAGATTTTCGCTTAACTGTTTAATATTATACATTACTAAACACGTATTTGTCAATACTTAATTTGTTTCAAATAATTCTCCTATTGAACTTTCTTCATTTATTCTTTTTATTGCTTCCCCAAAAAGTTCTGATATTGATACTACTACTATCTTTTCTATTTGTTTTTCTTTTGGTAATGGTACAGTATTTGTCATTACAAGTTCTTTTAAACTTGATTTTTTTATTCTTTCAATAGCTGGTCCTGATAAAATTCCATGTGTACATCCAACATATACATCTTTTGCCCCAAACTTTTTTACAACTTCTACGGTTTCCATTATTGAACCTGCTGTATCTACTTCATCATCAAATACTAATGCATTTTTTCCCTTTATTTCTCCTATAACACTACTTGCTACTGCTCTATCATCATTGCCTTCTCTTCTTTTATCTACTAATGCTATTGGACATCCAAAATGTTCAGCATATTTATAAGCTTTTTTAGAACTTCCAGCATCTGTAGCAACTACTACCTTATTATCTATGTCTTTTAAATCAAAATATTTTTCTAATAATGATTCTCCTGTTAAAACATCACAATTTATATTAAAATATGCTTGAATTGCTTTATTGTGTAAATCACATGTTAAAACTCTATTTGCTCCAGCAGCTTCTATTAACTGTGCAAATAGTTTAGCTGTAACAGGAATTCTTGGTTGATCTTTTTTATCTGATCTTGAGTACATATAATATGGTAGTACTACAGTTATTCTTTTTGATGAAGCTCTTTTAATTGCATCAATAGTTATTAAAAGTTCCATTACCCTTTCATTTACTGGTGGTTCCGTCGTTTGTATTAGAAAAACATCCTTATCTCTTACACTTTCTAAGATTTGAACAAAGTTATTATCATTTTTAAACTTCATTCTACGCATTTTTCCTTTGTCAATTTTTAAATAATTACATATTTCTTCTGTAAATTTTTCTGCTGAGTCACTACATGAAAAAATTTTTAAGTTGTTCATTTTCTACTCCTTATATTTTTATTATAAATTTTCATCTCTTTTTATTTCAATTCCTTTTGCAGCAACTGCAATTTCAGGTTTTCTTATTTCATATGCAGGATTGCTTGGAGTCTCTTTATCATTAGATTCTATTACTTTAGCTGTTACACTTGTATCCTTTGATGTTTCTTCATTTTCTTCTTTTTCCTTAAACTCCTTAAAGAATATTATTTTAGGATTTTTAGTTTCATCTGTTTCTTCATATCTACTTTCATCACCAAATTGTAACTGAATTGTTTTTCCCATTTTTATGCTAGCTTTTACATCTATTTTTCTCTGATTTGTAGAACCTCTAAATTTTAAATCTGCAAGTTTTTTCTCTTCAACAAATTCTCCATCTACCATTATATCTATATTACTGATTAATTCTTTAGTATACGAAAATTCTTTATACATTTTTCCTAATACATCTTTATCAAAATCATAGCCTGTATAACACCATATTGTTTTATTAGGAAATTTTTCTTTTACTTTTTGTACAAGTGGCACTAACCCCTGTTGATTTACTGGTTCTAGTGGCTCTCCTCCAAGTATTGAAAGTCCTGCAATATAGTCTCTATCCATTAATTCTAGTATATAATTTATAGTACTTTCATCAAATTTTTTTCCATAATTAAAATCCCAAGCTTCTTTGTTATGACATCCTTTACAATGAAAATGGCATCCACTTACATAAATTGAAACTCTTACACCTGTTCCATCTTGTATATCTACTTTTTTTATATCTGCATAATTCATTACTTAAAGCACTCCTTCAATAAAATATTACGTAATTTAAGCCGTTTGAATTTATAATATTTATTTTAATTTCATTCAAACGGCTCTTTTGTTTTTTATTACTAGATGTGTAATACCCTAGACTTTATTTCTTTTGTTTTTCCTACATTCCAGAAGTTTTCTCCTAAGTAACCACATGTTCTTCTTGTAACATTCATTTTGTTGTGGTCTTTATTACCACATTGTGGACATTCCCATTCATTCTTTTCGTTTATAATAATTTCTCCATCAAATCCACAACAATGACAATAATCTGATTTTGTATTAAATTCTGCATATTGAATATTATCGTATATAAATTTTACTATTTCTTCTAATGCTTCTAAGTTATTCTTCATATTTGGTATTTCAACATATGAAATAGCTCCTCCAGAAGATATTGGTTGATATTTAGATTCAAATTTTAATTTATCAAATGCTGTTATTTTTTCTCTAACATCTACATGATATGAATTTGTATAATATCCTTTATCTGTTATATCTTCTATATCTCCAAATCTTTCTTTATCTACTCTAGCAAATCTATAACATAAACTTTCTGCAGGTGTACCATATAAAGCAAATCCTAATCCTGTTTCCTTTTTCCATTTGTCTACTGTATCTCTTAAATGCCTCATTACTCTTAAAGAAAATTCTTCTCCAACAGGATCTGTATGACTAACTCCTTTCATTATTTTAGTTACTTCATATAATCCTATATATCCTAAAGATATTGTTGAGAAACAACTATTTAATAATTTATCTATTTTTTCTCCTTTTTCAAGTCTTGCTATCGCTCCATATTGCCAATGAATTGGTGAAGCATCTGACATTGTTCCAAGTAATGCATTATGTCTGCACATTAATGCATCATAGCATAGTTCTAATCTTTCATCAAATAATTTCCAAAATCTATCTTCATCACCATTAGCTATAATTCCTATTTGTGGTAAGTTTATACTAACAACACCTTGATTAAATCTTGATTCGAATACATATTCTCCTTTTTCATTTTTCCAAGGAGATAAGAAACTTCTACATCCCATAGGACTAAATACATTTCCTTCGTAGTTTTCTCTCATTATTTTCGCTGATATATAGTCTGGATATAATCTTTTTGAAGAACATTTTACTGCTAATTTTGTTAGATAATCATATTTTCCACCTTTTAAACAGTTATGTTCATCTAAAACATATATTAATTTTGGAAATGCTGGTGTTATATATACACCTTTATCATTTTTTATTCCTTCATATCTTTGTTTTAGAATTTCTTCTATAATCATTGCATTTTCTTCGATATACTCATCATCTTTATCTAAATACATAAATATTGTAACAAAAGGACTTTGACCATTTGTAGTCATTAATGTATTTATTTGATATTGAATTGTTTGAACACCTGCTTCTAAATCTTCCTGTCTTCTTTCTGCTGCATCTTCTTTTGCTCTTTCTTCTGCTTCTTCTTTAGAATATCCTTTTTCAACATATCCTAAAAATCTTTTTTTGTATACTTTGTCATAAGTTTTTCTTAAATATTTTCCTAAATGACGAATGTCTACAGATTGTCCACCATATTGGCTACTTGCTACTGCTGCAATTATTTGTGTCATAACTGTACAAGCAACTTGGAAACTCTTAGGACTTTCTATCATTTTTCCATTCATAACTGTTCCATTATCTAGCATATCTCCTATATTTACTAAGCAACAATTATGCATTGGTTGAACAAAATAATCTTTATCGTGAAAATGTAATATTCCATCATTATGTGCTTTTACTATTCTGTCTGGTAACATTATTCTATCTGCTAAATCTTTTGAACATTCACCTGCTATTAAATCTCTTTGTGTTGAAACTAATACTGCATTTTTGTTACTGTTTTCTTCCATTGTTTCTTTATTTGCATTTCTTACTAATGTTAATATACTTTCATCAGTAGAGTTTGCTTCACGTATTAATGCATGTTTATCTCTATATAAAATATATTTTTTTGCTAATGTAAATTTCCCAAATTCCATTAATTTACGTTCTATAATATCTTGAATTTCTTCAACTGACATTGTTGGTCTGTTTAATCCTTCTATATATTTTGTTATAAATTCTATTGATGATCTTGAAATTTTATCTTTACCACCAACTTCTTTGTTTGCATTACTTATTGCTATAACAATTTTATCACTATTGTATTCTACTTTTCTTCCATCTCTTTTGATTACTCTCATTGATCTTTACCCCCATTTTAATATATTATAGAACTTCATAATTTTTTCTTTTGTAACTCAAATCTTGAAATCATTTTAACATTTTAAAAAGTAATGTCAAATCAATAGTTTTTATGTTTCCAAATTTATGTATTACTTGTATTTCAAGAGTTTTATCTAGTTACTTTTTTAATTATTTTTAATATTAAATTTATGTTAAAATTCAAACACCTTTTCTCTGTAGGATTAAACGTTTTTCTATTTCAAATATATTACATTTTTTAAAGCTTTTTCCATATTTATTCATTTTTTTACTGTATTTTTATATATTTATATAAGAAAACGATAGTAATTCCTATTTTATTTTATAACTAAAATTCATGGTATACAGTATCTAAAATATAATTTATTTATATACTAAAAAAGAACAAGGATGAAAATTATAAATATTTTCATCTTTGTTCAATATATTAAAATCATAAAAAACTGCATTAGTTATTACTAATACAGTTTCTTCTATTACTAATTTTTCTCTATTTATTGCACTTCTCTTGCTTTTACTATAACTCTTTGCTTACTATCATTTGTACATGTTATTATAGTTATTTCTTTTGCTCCATTTGTTCTTTGTGTTGTACAAGATACATCATCTGGTTCTACTATATATTTATCATATATACTATAAGTTAAAGTTTCTCTTTTTAAATTTGTAATTTCTATTTTTTCTCCTATTCCTAATTCTGGCACATGACTAAAGAATTTATCACTTCTATAATTATGCCCTACTATACAGAAATTTCCTACTTCATTTGGTTCTGCTCCCCAAAATTTGCATGGTGCTATTTTTAATAACTCTTCACTAGTTTCATTTAAAATTGGATATGTACAGTTTATTGATGGTATATTAATTGTTGCTAATGCATAATACTTTGTTCCACTTGCTGTTTGTAACCATTCTATATTATCTTCTTCATTTTGTTCTTCTACTGGCTTAGAGTATACTACTTCACATGGATCTTCTGTATTTAATATTACTACTATTGAATTGTTTGAAAATTTAATTGTTGTATCATCTGCTACATTGTCTTCAAAGGTTAAGTTTGATAATATTTCTTGTGATATAGCTTCATTTTTATTTTTAT
>CATJZH010000134.1 GCA_949746285.1 uncultured Clostridia bacterium | reverse complement strand
TAATTGGATGATCAAAAGGCTCTCCAGTTCTACCATCATATAAAACTGATTTACCATTTGTTTCAAGTCCTGCTGTTTCAAGCATTGTTTCGATATCTTCTTCTGTTGCACCATCAAATACTGGTGTAGCCATTTTCCAACCTAACATTCTTGCTGCTGCTCCTAAATGAACTTCAAGCACCTGTCCTAAGTTCATACGAGAAGGTACACCAAGTGGATTTAAAACAACATCTACTGGAGTTCCATCTGGTAAGAATGGCATATCTTCTTCTGGTAATATTCTTGAAATAACACCCTTGTTACCATGACGTCCAGCCATTTTATCTCCAACTGATATTTTTCTCTTTTGAGCTATATAAATTCTTATTACTTGATTTACTCCTGGAGATAATTCATCTGAATTTTCTCTTGTAAATACTTTAACATCTACTATTGTTCCGGCTTCTCCGTGAGGTACTCTAAGTGAAGTATCTCTAACTTCTCTTGCTTTCTCACCAAATATTGCTCTTAATAGTCTCTCTTCTGCTGATAACTCTGTTTCTCCTTTTGGAGTTACTTTTCCAACTAATATATCTCCTGGTTTTACTTCAGCACCAACTCTTATAACACCGTTTCCGTCTAAGTCACGAAGTGAATCTTCTCCAACATTTGGTATATCACGTGTAATTTCTTCTGGTCCTAATTTTGTGTCTCTACATTCACAGTCATAGTCTTCTATATGCATTGATGTTAATACATCTTCTTTTACTAATCTTTCATTTAATAAAATAGCATCCTCATAGTTATAACCTTCCCAAGTAGCAAAAGCTATAAGTAAGTTTTTACCTAATGCCATTTCTCCTTTATCTGTAGCTGGTCCGTCAGCTATAACATCTCCACGTTTAACTGCTTCTCCTTCTTTTACTATTGGTCTTTGATTTATACATGTACTACCATTTGTTCTCTTGAATTTTCTTAAATGATATGTTTTCTTTTGACCTAATTCATTTTTAACAACTATTTTGTCTCCTTCAACAGTTTCAATAATTCCGTTTTCTTCTGATAATACCATAACTCCTGAGTCTTTAGCTGCTTTGTATTCTATACCAGTTCCAACCATTGGTGAATCTGTAATCATTAAAGGAACTGCTTGACGTTGCATGTTTGATCCCATAAGTGCACGGTTAGCATCATCATGCTCCAAAAATGGTATCATTGCTGCACCAACTGATACTAATTGTTTTGGTGAAACGTCTATATAATCAACTTGTGATTTTTCAATTTCTTTAATTTCTTCTCTGTCTCTAACTCTAACTCTTTTATTTACTAAACAATTATTTTCATCAAGTGGTTCAGAGGCTTGGCATATAATATACATATCTTCTTCATCTGCTGTCATATATGTTACTTCATCTGTTACTTTACATGTCTCTTTATCTATTTTTCTGTATGGAGTTTCTATAAATCCATATTCATTTATTATAGCAAATGTTGAAAGTGCTGATATAAGTCCAATGTTTGGTCCTTCTGGAGATTCTATTGGACATAATCTTCCATAGTGAGTATAGTGAATATCACGAACTTCAAATCCAGCTCTTTCTCTAGATAATCCTCCCGGTCCTAACGCTGATATTCTTCTTTTATGTGTTAATTCTGATAATGGATTTGTTTGATCCATAAATTGTGATAATTGAGAACTTCCAAAGAATTCTCT
>CATJZH010000133.1 GCA_949746285.1 uncultured Clostridia bacterium | reverse complement strand
TCTTGAAATAAAATCATCTTCTATAATATATTCATTAGAAGTTATAAAAGCTTCTTCTGGGATTTCTATATTTATACAAGATTTTCAGGAAAATTGCAATACTTTTCTTAAATTTTATACTAAACAGAATAAAAGATGCTATAAAAAGCATCTCTATACATTATTTTTTTCATAATTCCAAGCATCTCTGCAAATATCTTCTAAAGTTTTCTCGGTTTTCCATTCAAGCTGTTGTAAAGCTTTTGAAGGGTCTGCGTAATATTCTGCCAAATCTCCTGCTCTTCTATCTACAATTTTATAATTTACTTTTACATTATTTACTTTTTGGAAAGTATTTACAAGTTCTAAAACACTTACACCTTTTCCAGATCCAAGATTATAAACTTTAAGTCCACCATTCATTTTTTCTAAGGCTTTTACATGACCTTTTGCTAAATCTACAACGTGTATATAATCTCTTACTCCTGTTCCATCCGGTGTTGGATAATCATTTCCAAATATACTTAAAGTTTCTAATTTTCCAGAAGCTACTTTCATAACATATGGCATTAAATTGTTTGGTATGCCATTTGGTTCTTCTCCAATTAATCCAGATTCATGTGCACCAACTGGATTAAAATATCTAAGAATTGTTATTTCCCAGCTATTATCTGAAAAATATAAATCTTCTAATATTTTTTCTATCATAGCTTTTGTAGTTCCATATGGATTCGTAGTTTCTCCTCTTCCGAACTCTTCTTTATATTTAGGAACTCCTGGATTTCCATATACTGTTGCTGAAGAACTAAATACTAATTTTTTTACATTATATTTTTCCATTACTTCTAAAAGATTTGTTGTACTAATTAAATTATTTGAATAATACATTATAGGTTTTTTTACAGATTCTCCAACAGCTTTATAACCTGCAAAATGTATTACACTATCTATATTTTTCTCTGCTACAAATACTTTATCTAGTTCTTCTTTATTTGTTAAATCACATTTGTAAAATTTTATTTCCTTCCCTGTAATTTTCTCTAGTTTTTCTAACACATTTTCTCTGCTGTTATAAAGATTATCTACTATTACTACTTCATTATTTGAATTTAAAAGTTCTACTGCTGTATGAGAACCTATAAAACCTAGTCCACCTGTTACTAATATTTTCATATTAATCTCCTTCTATTACTTTTGTAATTTATATATTTCAAAATTTTCTGTTTCACTTATTTTATAAAAATTATATTCTTCCATACTATCTTCTAATGGAACTTCTTTCCTTAATACTACATAATTGCAACCATGTTTTTCTGCTTGTATCGCAACTTGTTTTGCACTTCCAGAATATAATGCTATTACAATTTCATTTTCTAAATATGCTCCTTGTGGGTTTCTTCTATATGCTAGTTCAATTGTAGCATCTATTTGTCTTATATGTGCAATCATTGTTTCTGGTACAATTGCTTTTTTATGCTCTTCTTCATCTATTCCAATAAGTTGTGCAATTTCAACATGCTCATCAGGAAGCTTGTACAAATTTCCCACTTTCGCATAATTTGCTTTCGTATAAATAAACTGTCCACTAAAAACAATGGTTATTACAATACCTATTATTAAAAAGACTTTTTGAAATTTACCTTTAGTATTATCTGCAACTTTTACTGCTGCATATGCTATTGTAACTCCAAGTGGTATTATCCAATAAACTCTCCAATATACACTATCCGTAAAAATTGGTCTTACAATTTTATTAAATATAGGATTTAATGTAATTAGCAATGTAATTACAGAATAATAAATTATAAATCTCTTTACTTTCTTATTTTCTTCCTTTATTCCTATGTATATTATAGATATTAAAAATAATGCAATATACATCCCTGTTCCTTTAAACTCACTAAATGTATTTTTTATTACTTCTATATTTTCTTCAAACATATATTTCTCCTATTTTTTAATTTCATCCAAGAAAATATATTCCACCATAAATTAGTGCTGGAATACAACAAATAAAGCATTTGATAATATTTTTAATTTTATTAAAGTTTTCTTTATTTGCTAAATCTCTATATTGTATTTTTGAAAGTTCGTAAACTAAAGCTAAACTCATTAATACAGTTGGTGGTAATGCTATTCCCATAGTTGTGGTTAAAACTCCACCTAATATTGTAATAAACATAAATAAACAAGTTCCAAATTTAAAATCATTTTCTTCAGCTATAATAAACATCAGCCAAACTGCTGGAATTATAATATTAGCTAAAATAGCTTTTCCCTGCCATATTCTAAATAATAAAAATGTAAAATTCGTTCTAACAGAGTAGTTACCCCATATATGCAATAGGCTTAATATTATTAAAAACATAAATACATTTTTTTTATTTCCATTAAATAATTTATTAGCTATTACACCATATATCATATATGCTACTGGTATAAATATAATTGGAAAAATTGTATGAGCTGTAATTGCTGGATGTACCTCTATTAAACTAGATATTATTGCTGTATATAATGGAAATGGTCCTAATCTATATCTTGCAACTAAATGCTCTCCTACTTCTGAACCTGTTTGTCCAGAATATTTATATAATGAATTTGTTTGAACTGCACTAGTAGCAGTAGCTACATATGTAGCATCATCTGCATCTTCATGCATATAACCAACTAATACATAAGACTGCATAATAATTAATAAAATTGCCATTATCATTAAGATTTTGGGACTTTCTTTAATAAACTGAAAAATATTTTTAAATATTGATTTTATATTAAAAAAGTTAATTAGTATTGATATAAAAGACAATATACCAATTATTATACTATATAGCTTTACTAAATCTGTAAAGCTTCTTTCTAAATAAATCATTGGAACAGATATAACTTCACATATTGCAAATTCTACTATAATTCCAAGTATATATGCTAAAACAATATTGTTTTTCTCTTTTGACAAAAATAACTTAAGAAGTAATAATCCTAATATTGTTGGCACTATAAACAATATAACACCAGAGATAATTGCTTTATATAAAAACATTATTCTATTTCTCCTTTTCCTAACTCATCATCTACTATATTTTGATTCTCTATTTCTTCGCTATTTCCTTCAAATTCAATTTTTTGAAGTACTATTTTTTTCTTTTCATGAATACCATTTGCATGCAATAAAGGTATACTTATAAAAGTTACTAAACATACTGTATCTGCACAGCCAATTGAAAATCTGCCTAAGCTTTCAAAAAAACAATATAAAGCATAACTAATAAATACACTTATATATATTGCTTTAAACTTTCCTTCCATTTGAGATTTTAAAACTTTTACTATAACAAATAAATATATTGAAATTAAATATACAAGTTCCATAATTCCACCTGTTACTAACATGTCTATATAAAAATTATGAAATTGAGTAATATTTCCATATTTTACAACATCTAGTGCTTTAACTCCAACAAATCTTCCTACTCCAAACATTAGAGTTTTGTTATCTTTATTTACTAAATCCATCCCAATTTTCCAAATGTCAGCTCTTCCTGTAAAACTTTTTATACTTTTTGGTCTTACAAAAACTTTTTCTATTTTTTGTGCTATATCTGGATATTGTTCATACACTACTTTAATGGCTACTCCGCATAAAATTGCACATATTATAAATATTAAAATTTTATATCTTATTTTTATTTTTGGAGTAGTAACAAAAAACAAAAATAAAAATACTCCTGTACATAATATGCCTGTTCTTGAAGTCGTAAAAAGCAAATTAATTCCTAAAATTATTAATGGAATTATATATCTTTTTTGCTTATATTTCATAATTAAAAATATATTTGAAATTATTGCAATATATAAAAATATAGCAAACTGATTTCTATGTGCAAAAAAACTTTTTAATCCAACAAATTTTACGTCTGTATTTATTCCAAATAGTACTAATAATTCTTGATAATATAAAACTATATTTACTATGCAAGATATTATCCCGAAGTATTGCAATTCCTTTAAAAAAATCATAAATATTCTTTTCGTTTACTTCTATGTTTAATAATGCTATAAATAAAAATACAATATTTACAGCAATACATATAATATTGGCAAAATCCATAATTTCATAATTACCACTTTTGTAATTTTGTATCTGTATCCAAAGCATAATTCCTGTAGTTATTAAAAGTAATAAAGTTTGAATTATTATATTCTTACCAAATTTTATTTTCTTAAATAAAAATATTGTTAGAACTATACATTCTATTCCAAAACATAGTACCATTGGTTTAACACCAACACCATTAGAAGTTTTAGTGTTGTAATTAGCAATGAAAAGTGGTATGTAATTTAAAAATACTATTAGAAATAAAATAAGTGGTAACTTATTTTGTTTTCTTATTTTTTTTGGAATCATCATACTTAAATTTATTCCTTTCTTTACTTAAGCTTCTTCTTTTTTAGAAACTAATAATAATACTATAAATAATCCCCATAAAATAATTTTTGAAATCATATTTGCAATTGCAAATCCTGTAAGTCCATAAGATTTACTACAAAAGTACCCTAAGCCTATAAAAATGCAAAAATATAAAATATATGCAAAAAGCAATTTATTAGTATTGCTAAACTTCAATAATACTGATTTTACAAGTGTTGCTGCTGTTCCAAATCCTGAAGTAATTGCTATAGGTATAATTAGCTTTATAGCATCTGTTAAATATTGACTATATAAAATTCTTAGTGCAATATATGTAAATGGTATTGTTAAAAGTGTTACTATAATTATTACTGGAATATTTGAAAGTAATGTTCCTTTCAAAATTTTTAATTTACTATCTTGTGATTTACTATTAGATACCCAAGACAATATTACATTAGAAATTGGCGTTGTTATTAAACTTGTTATTTTTGACATAGAATTTACTGCATAATATACTGCTACAGATGTAGCTCCAAACATTGGATATATTAAAAATTTGTCAAAATAGTTCATTAAATTTGTTAATAATGATACAGTTCCTAATTTTATAAATTTCTTTATTGTTTCAATTATTTCTACTGTTTTGGCAAATTTCATTTTAAGTAAATCTGAATTTTTTAATGCATATATTACAGAAATAAATTCAGGAATAAATAATAATAAATATATATTTTTATAAAAGTAAAATAATATTAAACTTATAATAATTCCTGCTAAGTAACACACATTTTGCAAAATTACTTTATTATATTTTTGTTCTAATCTGTAATAGCAAGTAGAATATAATCTAACATTTGCCATTAAAATAGTTATAACTAATATTAAACTTCCCCATACTGTATAATTTAGATATATTAGAACTGGAAAAACTATAATTGCTATAATTGGAGAAATTGTTACAAGTAACAAAGCAAAATCTCCTATTATGTTCTTATTTTTATATTCGCTATCTCTTACTAACCTTACATTTCCAAGCTCTCCGCCTGTTGTATTACAAATAACATTTAAAATTGATATGTAAAGTACTATGTTTGAATATATATCATCATTTACTAATTTGGCAAGTATTGGCAATAAAAATATTTGCTGTGCTACAATATATATTCCAAATCCTATCATATTTAAAATTACATCAGAAAAAAAGTTTTTATATTTTTTTATAAATTCCATACTAAACCTTTCCTGCTTAACTTTCTATTAAGTTTTTAATCTCAATATACGTTTTTTTTCTATCAAATTTTTCTTCTGCTAATTTTCTATTGTTCTTTCCTAGCCTAGCTCTTAAATTTTTGTCTTTATACAATACTTCTATTTTATTTGCTAAATCATTAATATCTTGATTTTCAATATTGTATCCTATTCTATAATCTTCAACTAATTTTTTATATTCTATACATTCTTGTGTACTAACTACTGGAAGACCTGCTGCTGCATAATCTCCTACTTTATTTATTATGCTTTGTGCTGCACCTTTACTAATAGGATTAACTGCAATTTCACAAGATACTAATCTTCCAACCATTTCTTCATAATTTAATCTTCCTGTAAATTCAACATTTACTTTATTCTCTTTTGCATACTTTTCAAATTCGTATTTCAATGGTCCGCTTCCCATTACAACAAATAGTATATTATTTATTTGCTTTTCTTTCAATATTTTTATACTATCAATTACACATTTTATATTGTAACTATGTCCTAGTGTACCTATATAAGCTATTCTAAAAACATTGTCATTATATACAATTTCATTTTCTTTTTTGCACTTATCAAAATATTCTAGATCCGTTCCTAAAAAGACACTTAATTTATTATTATAATTTTTATTTACTAGACCTGCTCTATCTGCATATGTATTTGAGACAGCAACTATATCATCTGCCATACTATATATTTTATTTGCTCTTCTCATCATTGGAAAAAATATTATATTACTAATTATAGGTACATTAAATACCATTTTAAAAGCTTCTGGCCATAAATCTTGAATATCAATTATAAATCTTATATTATTTGCTTTTGCGTATTTGGCAGATACTTCTGCTACATCTAGTGATGGAACTGCACAATATATAATATCTGGTTTTTCCATCTGTTCTAAATATGTTTGTACATTTTGAGCAAAAGCTTTATGACTAGCAAACCTTTTTAAAGATACATTTTTCCTATACCCTAGTTCATATAATAATGTTACTTTATAGTCTAACTCATTAGTTATTTTTAAAGATTCTCTTTGCTTTTTTTCTCCATGAGAAAAACTTGATGTTATAAGCTCTACATCAAATTTCTCTTTATCGATTTGATTTATTATGTATGGAAATCTACTATTTCCATTCTCCCAAGGTAATTTTGTAAAGTTTGCTACTACAACTAATTTCTTTTTATTCATAACTTACCTTTACTTTCTATATGCTGGAAAAAATGCTTCATTTTTATCTACATTTTTTAATTCACATAATTTATTATATATTTCTTGATTCCATATTTTTTTACCTATATAAAAGTCTGCATCATACTTTTTAGCAAAATTTCTTTTAAATAAATATAATCCATTTTCTTCACTATTTGATGTTCCTCCACCATGATGAATTAGTTTATATCCATTTTGAGTTCCCCATAATGTAACTGCATATCTTAAAATGTAAGCTGGTGATAAATACAAATATTCTGATAACGTTCCAGATAAATGTATATGAATAATATTATTATATATAAAATATAGTCCAGCGGCAATTACTTTATTTTCATAAACAGCTTGTACTAAAATAATATTATTTTTATAATTTTTTAAAATTGATTCAAAATATTCATCATCAAAATAATAGTAATCTGTAGCATTATTTCTATCCATTGTAGAATAATATATTTCTTTAAAGTTTTCTAAAGTTTCAGGAGATTTTGTAACTTTGTAACTTATGCCTTTATTTATAGCTTGTCTTATATTTTTTCTACAACTTTTTCCAAATTGATTTTGAACTGGATCTAGCTCATCTAATTTAGTAACTAATGTTTTTCTCATATAAACTGCATTATACGCTTTTCCAAAATCTTCATAATTTTTTATTATTGGATGGAAACGTACAAATTCACTTACAATATTATTTTGAATACAATAATTACTAAATGATTTTTGAAATTCATCTATTAGCTTTTGCTTTTCTCCAGATATTTTTTCAATTACTGGACCACCATATCCATATGGTGTAACTATATCATAATATATTTTACCATCTACTTTTTCTGGTATTTCTCTTATTAAAAACTGGTTTGTTATTTTTCCAAGCTCATTTTCAAATTTGAAAATTTTTGCTTTTCCTTTTTCAGCTTTTTCATATAACTTTCCATAATTTTTATCAAAATATAAATCTATACTATTTTCCAATATTCTCTCCTTAAATTTTATATAATCTAAAAATTACTCTCTATTTCCTATAACACAAAATAGAGTTAGCGTATATTTTTACCTCGCCTTCTCTATTTTTCTCTTTTGTTTTTCTATTATACACTACTTATTGTTTTATTTCTATAGTTTCTCCTACTGTTCCTTCTAGTGTTGATGGTAAGATTACTACTGGGCGTATTCCAGCACTACCATCACCATAATAATTATTCGCTGAACACCCTACTGTACCATGATATGCTATAATCCATGTACTAATTGAACTTTCTGGAGATTCCGTAGCTAATCTATAAAATGCTACTCCATTATACTTATCTGTATGTGATACATATAAAGTATCTGTATTATCTAATTTTCTATTTGTTTTATCTGTTGGATCTGTACTTATATTTGTATTATGTTTTTCATTATGACTTTTCATTACTATTTCAAATGTCGGTGCTCCTTGTGCTGTTGCTCCATCTACTCCATTTGCAAATTCACTCCAATAACTTATCTGTCTTAATCCAGTTAACAATGATGTTATACTTGAAGCATATACATTATATTGTCCAGATGTTGTTAGTCTCGTTGCTGCTGGTAATAAGTTATTAGGCAAAAAATCATCCAATATTAGATATATATTACTTTGATCATTATATAAAACTTTCCAATTACTTACTTCTGTATTTGAATTTGTAGATCTGTTTTTTACAGTTGCTTTGTAATTTATTACTTTACCATAATCAGTTGAATCTATTATTTCTGTCAAAATTCCTTCCTTTACTGGTGGTTTTGGTTCTTCTGGTGTTGTTGTATTGGTAATTATGGTATTTCCACCTTTATCTGTGTCTATATGTGAAGTATTTCCTTCAAATGCTTCTCCTGTACTTTGTACATATTCTATTTCTAATCCAAAGCTTATACTACTCTTATTTTCTGCTATTTCCCCGCTATCTACTGGCCATTCTACTGTAAAATGTATATTACATTTGTCTCCTACTTCTATTTTTGGATGGTCTGTTTTTATAACATCTAGTCCTATTACCTTTATTTGGTCGCTTCCATTTATATTTGTTGGCGTCACTGCTTGTACTTCTGCTGGTATTGTTCCTACATTTACTATATCTACTGAAAATTCTACTCCTGAACCTGGATAACTTAAATCTGCTACATTTACTGTTAATGTATTTTTGTCTTCTGATATTATTGCTGTTGTCTTTTCAAGGTCTGCTCCTACATTTTTTACTACTTCTGCATTTTGAAACTCTAAGTCAAATGTTCCTTTTGCATTTGCTGTTCCAGATATTGTTAATATATCTGAAAATGCTGCATATCCTATAGCCAATGCTAATAATAAAACTATAAGCATTGCTATTATTATTTTTTTATTATTTGCTTTCTTTTTCATTTTTCACCTACTTTTGTATATATTCATTAAATTATTATCATTCTTCTCTGTTCTCTTTTTCAAGTATCATTTGTATTGACATTTCCAACTCTATAATATCATTTTCAACAACATACCACATACTTTTTAAATTTATTCCTTCATAATCATGTACAATTCTGTTCCTTAATCCCTTTATCATATTCCATTCAATAAATTTATATTTATTCATTGTTTCCATAGAAATATTCTTAACTAATTCACCTATTTGACTAATAGCAAAAATGGTGGCATCTATTGTTTATCGTCCTTGCAAAATAATTCATATGTATAACCATTTGTATATTTCTTTGCTTTCTCTATATACTCAATCATTTTAACTAAAGATACATATTCTTTATTTTTCATATACAACCACTCCTGTTTTTTTAATTTCATTATCAATTTTAGAATTTTCAATAATTTCTGCTTTCTCAAAAGCATCAACATTTTTATTAAATGCTTCTTCTATTTTTGTAATTAAAGTATACAATTTAAATCCTTTTAAGGTTTCTTTTGTATCTATTACAAAATCTAAATCACTATTTTGTGTAGCACATTTCTTTGCATAAGATCCAAATAGAATAACATTATATACTGGATCATTCTCTAAAGTTTTTATTAAAATTTCTTTAATTTCTTCAATTGTATATATTTTTTCATTCACTTGATTTGCCCCCTCTTTTACATAACTATTTTATTTCTACTGTTGCTCCTACTGTTTCTTCTAGCGCTGATAGTAAAATTACTATCGGGCGAAGTCCAGCTACACCATTTGCAAATTCGCTCCAATAATTTGCTGTTCTTAATCCATTTAATAATACAGTTATATCATTAGTAGTGCTATTTTTTTCTTTTCATTTATTTCTCCAAATTTGTATCAATATTATACATTTTAATTATATTTTAACCCTTTATTTAACTCAATTTCCATTTAATTAAATTTTCAATACAGTTTTATTACATCATTACAGTTTATTTTAAACATTTCCTTCTTTCATATTCACAACCTCTTTTTGCCATCTATTTGAAAAGTAATATATTGTATTTGAAATAATCTTTACTAATACCCAAAGTAATATTCCTATTCCTAAAGCTATTAAATTATTTACTCCTATTTCTCGTAATGCTACTATTGTTATAACTTCTACTATACTAGCTATAATTGCTGAAACTAAAGCAAATTTTGTATGACCTGTTCCAACTATAAATCCATGTAACAATTGTCTGGTTGGTAATAATATATGTGCCATTCCCACTACCGATAAATACATTATTGACGTTTGAATTACCTCTTCTGAAGATACAAAGATTTTGCAAAATTGTCTTGGGAATACAAATACTATTAATATTATTAAAACTGTTGGTATTAATGCTAATTTTAATCCTTGTTTCATAGCATCTTTAGCTTCTTTTATACTACCATTACCTATAAATTGCCCCACTGTCACACTTTCCATTGTTTTAAAAGAACCACCTATTACCATTATAACTTGTTCTAATTTGCTTACTACACCATAACTAGCACTTCCTACTACTCCTGTAGCATTTGAAACATTTACTTCTAATAAAATAACTGCAGATATAATCCATTCTTCTATAACTACTGGTATTCCTATTTTTAATAATTGATTTATGTATTCTTTATTTAGTTTTAAATATTTAAAATCTATTTTTAATAATGTACTATTTTTATTTACATATATAATTCCTACTATTGTACCAACCATCATCGCAATTACTGTTGCTATTGCTGCTCCAGCTACTCCGAGTCCAAGCTTAATTAAAATTGGGTCTAGTACTATATTTACTGCTGTACTTATTCCAACAAATACTAATGGAACTTTACTATTTCCAATTGCTCTTAACTCTTCCATAATAACTGTTAAAAGAAAATTAAAAACAAACCCTATTAAATATATTGTTAAATATTGCTTTGTAATATTTAGTATTTCACTAGGTGTGTTTAATATTTTAAACCAAGCATTAGAAGTTATAATCATTATCAAAATAGTTATAATACTTATTATAATAGTAGATAGATATGATACTCCAACTATAGCTTTTATTTTTTCATTTTCTTTAGCTCCATAATATTGTGAAACTAATATAGAAGTAGCTATTGCTATACCATTTGCTATTGCTGTTACTAATATTGTAAGTGGATAACAATTTGTAATAGCTGACACCCCATCTTCACCTATTAAATTACCTATCCAAATACCATCAATTATATTGTATATTGAATTGAGTAGCGTTGTCAAAACTAAAGGAATTAACAACACTGCCATATTTTTTAGTAAATTTCCTTTAGTTAAATCTTTTCCTTCCATACTATTTATTACCTTCTAACATTTTATCTATATATTCTGCAATTTCATTCTTACTATATCTTTGGTCACATATAAGTGATAATTCATTATCTATTATATTATTTAATTTGTTCTCTAATGGCCAGTGTATTGGCAAATAAATTTCATTTTCAATTAAATATTTTCTTAAACTATTTCTTTTATCTTTTTCTAACATTATAGGAACAAATAATAATACATCGTTTTCATTAAAATCATTTATTAAAAATTGTATATCTTCTTTTTTTTGTAATTTCTCATAAATTACTTTAACATTTTCTTTTCTTTGCTTAATAATACTTTGTAAATTCATTTTCATAATTATTTTTAAAGATTCCTCATCAATACTATAATCTTTGTAATCCTCTTCTAACATCTTATTACTCTTAGTATATTTTTCTAAAAAATCTTCTTTTTTACCAAAATTATTTTTAATATAATCTTTTTTCATTTGCATCGCTTTTTGTTTTGTTATAATCATATTTTCATTAGAATCTT
The DNA here is from genome assembly GCA_949746285.1 of uncultured Clostridia bacterium. Taxonomy (GTDB): domain Bacteria; phylum Bacillota; class Clostridia; order TANB77; family CAG-508; genus Scatovivens. The sequence continues at coordinate 9,236 of CATJZH010000133.1, read as the reverse complement.
TTTTAGTTTCTAATAAAAAATTGGTACTCATATTTACTGCAATAGCTCCACTAGCAATTGGAAACCATTTTCTTAAACTTCCTATTAAATAATCTGAATATTCACTATATCTTTTTTCAGATAAAATACTATGTGTTATATCTTCAATTACAATTTTCCCTTTTTCTTTAAAATATTTTATATATTGTTCCATATTAGTAGATGAATATCCAAAATAATTCATCGCAAAAAATATATCACATTCCTCATCTAAGTTTATATTGTATTTTAAGCCATTATTATAATATACATCATAATATTCTATTTCTATTCCTAAATCTTCAAATGGATTTGACATTGAATGACAGCTATATGATGGAAAATATGCTTTTTGAACTGTGTTCTCTAGCAATATATTTTTTAATACATAATATATTGCTGTTCTTCCAGAAAGCAAAAATTTTGTATCTTTTCCTATATTCCAAAATTTTGAATTATCACATTCTAGATTTCCTTCATATTTCCAATATTCACTACCAATTTCCATAATTGTTATAATTCCTTTCATCAGCTAACATATAGTTAGAAAAGAATTAAATATTTGGCTAGGCAAATAAGATTTTAATTTATGAGGCGTACTTTTGTACGTTGATTAAATTAAAATCGAAATTTAACGACGCCAAATTTTAATTATTTTTTAACTAATTAAGATCTCCAGTCAATAAGTGATTCAATTATATTATTAGAAAAGCAGTTTTCTTTTATTTCTTTTCTTAATGAATTTTTTAAAATATCATCATTTGATAAAAATATGCTTTCACTTTTTAATATATCTTTTATCTTATTTCTTTCTATAATAATAATATTTTTAAATATATTTTTTGAAATTTTCTTATCTTCTAAATATTTTATAGCTTCATCTTTATTTTGTACTATAAGGTTAACTTCAATTTTTTTATTTAAACATTGGTATAAATATAACATCAAAAACACATTAGTTTTTTCATCGTTTTTAAAACAAGTTTCAAAATCTACATAAACAGAATTATATTCTATTCCTAAACTGTATTTTCCTAAAAATTGTTTATCTGCTTCTATACTAATATCATTAAATGTTACTTCAACATCTTGTCCATCAAAATCTTTTAATGCCATAAGAGGTAAATTCACATCTAAACATCTACTTAAACTAAAAGCACCTGGAAGTCTTGTTGATATTTCTAGTAGTTTAAATTTTCCATTTACATCCTTTTTTATTTGGAAAAACCAAAAGCCTCTAAATTCAATTTCTTTATTCAAACTTTCTGCAATATGTTTTATTTCATCTGTAAGTTCAATTCTTCTTGCATGTACATCTATTCCAGCTAGCATTCTATCTGCTGCTCTTGGATTACAAAATAATAATTTATGGTTTTTATTTGTAAAGCAATCTACTGTTACTTCTTCACCAGGCAAATATTCACAAATTATCATTTCTGGTTTACTAGCATATAAGTTCAATTGTTCTTCATTTTCTACTTTATAAGCATTTCTTGCTCCTTGGTCTGTGTCTTTCTTTACAAATACTGGAAATTGTTTCACTTCTTCTTTCTTAAAAACTTTTGGTACAAAATCATATTCTCTCATCTTCTCATATGTTTTTGATTTATACCTACACAATAAAGCTGTATCATAATTTGAACATACTATTATTGCATTTATTTTATCTTTATTTTGTTGTAAAAATAATGCTAGGTCTTCATGTGTTGCAATTATAAATTTAAAATTATATTCCTCAATTTTTTTATTTAAAATCTCAATAAAGTTTGATTCATTCATATTTGGAATATCTTCAATGTAATTTTTATAAACATACACTCCATGGTTTTTGTTTGTAGAAGCTCCCCATACTTCAAATTCTTCATTATTTCTTAAAGCCATATTTATATCTGTTGAAGCAAGTGTTCCACAATTTAAAACTAAAACTCTTTTTCGCATTATTTTTCACCTTCATTTTTATTTTCTTCTAACTGCTTTTTTCTATATTCATTAAAACTAATTACTTTTCCTGTTCCAGCAGTTATAACATCATCCCTTTTTATTACTTTATAAAATGTTTTAAATAATATTTTTACATCATTTATAAAAGTAATATTATTTACATATTCTACATCATATTCAAATCTTTTATCCCAATTCAAAGCATTTCTACCATTTACTTGAGCAAGTCCTGTTAATCCTGGTCGAACATCATGTCTATGTTTTTCTGTTTCATTATAATATGGTAAATAACTTATCGTAAGTGGTCTTGGACCTATTAGACTCATATCTCCTTTTAAAATATTTATAAGCTCTGGAAGTTCATCTAAACTACTAGCTCTTAACATCTTTCCAAACTTAGTTAATCTTTCTTTATCAGGAAGTAATTCTCCATTTACATCCTTCTTATTAGACATACTTCTGAACTTATATAATTTAAATATTTTTTCTTTTTTTCCAGGTCGTTCCTGTTTAAAAATTATTGGACTACCAAGTTTTATTCTTACTAGGATTGATACTATTAACATTACTGGAGATAATACTATTAATGCTACTGAACTTATTATTATATCTAATAATCTTTTTATATATTTGGCATACATTTTATATAATCCCTCTTCTTTAGCTTATTAGGGCGCAAAAAAACGCCCTAATATAGTTATTTATTTTATTACAAATTCATTTGAATATACTTCTAAATATCCATTGTCATATAATGGTTTAACTATTCTATATGTTCCATTTTGAAGTTCTCCGTAATCTTCTTTCCAATCTATTACTTGTTTTGTTTCTTTATCTTCATTTAATACATATCCTATATCTGTAAATGCTATATCATGTAGTGGAGCTGCATCTTCCCATTTTTCTTCTTGCTTAACTTGTAATCTATATGGCTCTCCCCATCCATATTCCGCTTCATTTAAATCTTTTATTACTATTGTTACACCTGTTCTAGAAACAGTACTTTCATCTACTGTTAAACTTACCTTTTCTACTGTTCTATCTGCAGTACTTCTAGGAATCTCTCGTCCTGAATTTTCATTTTCTTCTAAATTATTTACTGTATTTTCTCCTAAAGCATTTCCTTCACTGTTTTTATTCCTATACATAAAAATTCCACCAATAATTAAAATTAAAACTACAATAATAATTAAAATACTTTTTACTTTCATTTGTTTTTCTCCTTTTTTCTATATATTTATTAATATTTTTAACATATGTTAGTTTTTGGACAAAAATGTCCAAAAACTAACGTCCCCAATTGGACATTACAATTTTTATAACTCTCTTTATGTCTTCTTGTGTCATCTTTGTATCAGATGGTAAGCATACGCCTCTATTAAATAAGTGCTCACCTACACTTTTTTCATCTTTTTTTATCTTTATAAAATCGTATTTTTCAAATATAGGCTGCATATGCATTGGCTTCCATACAGGTCTTGATTCTATATTTTCTTTTTCTAAACTTTCAATTATGTCTATTGGTTTTATTTTTGAGTTTTCTTTTATTAATAAAGTTGATAACCATCTATTTGACTTTTCATATGTTTTTTCATCTGTCATTTCTATTTCTTCTATATCTTTAAAAGCTTTTTTATAAGTATCAAATATTTCTCTTTTTTTAGAAACTCTTTGATTTAAGACTTTCATTTGTCCTCTACCAATACCAGCTAATACATTACTCATTCTATAATTGTAACCAATTTCAGAATGTTGATAATGACGTGCTTTATCTTTACTTTGTGTAGACCAAAATCTTACTTTTTCTATTAATTTTTCATCATCAGATACAAGCATTCCTCCACCTGTTGTTGTAATTATTTTGTTCCCATTAAATGAGAGAGCTGCACATTTTCCAAATGTTCCTAGATATTTGTCTTTATATTTACTTCCTAATCCTTCTGCTGCATCTTCTAAAATTGGTACATTATGCTTATTACATATATTTATAATTTCATCCATTTTTGAAGCTCGTCCATATAAATGAGCTATTATTACTACCTTAGGCTTTGGATACTTTTCAAATGCCTTTTCTAAGGCTTTTGGGCTCATATTCCATGTTTCATATTCTGAATCTATAAAAACTGGTATTGCATTTTCATATATAATTGGATTTACACTCGCTGAAAAAGTTAAATCTGATACAAATACTATATCATCCTTTTTTACTCCTAATGCTTTTAGTCCTAAATGAATAGCCGCAGTTCCACTGGATAAAGCTACTGCTGAATTAATATTTAAGTATTCTTTTACATTCTCTTCAAATTTATTTATATTTTCTCCAACTGTAGATAACCAATTTGTTTCAAATGCTTCTTTTACAAAGTTTTCTTCATATTTTTCATCAGACATATGTGGTGATGCTAAATAAATTTTTTTCATATAACCTCCTTACTTCTTTTGTTCTTTATACGTAGGTACAATTTCTTTTACTGTACTTTGTATATGTTCAAAATCTACATTTTCTTTATCTAAAAGCTTTGTAAGTTTATCTAATTTTGCTGTTATATCATCTATTGTTATATCCATTGGTTCTGCTACAAATATTTTATCATGTGCTGTTTTCTGAAGTCCTTCTTCTCCCATTAAAAGCTCTTCATATAATTTTTCACCAGGTCTTAAACCAGTTATTTTTATTTCTATATCTTGATTAGGAACATAACCCGATAATCTAATTAAACTAGTTGCTAAATCATATATTTTTACTGGTTCTCCCATATCAAGCACAAAAATTTCTCCACCATTTGCATATGTAATTGCCTGAAGTATGAGTTCAACAGCTTCTGGAATTGTCATAAAGAACCTTGTAATTTCTTTGTGAGTAACTGTTACTGGTCCGCCTTCAGATATTTGTTTTTTAAACAATGGTACTACTGAACCATTACTACCTAAAACATTTCCAAAACGTACTGCAACAAATTCTGTTTTACTTACTTTATTTTTAGCTTGTACAATCATCTCACATAATCTTTTAGTTGCTCCCATTATATTGGTTGGATTTACTGCTTTATCTGTTGAAATTAAAATAAATCTTTTTACATTAAATTTATCACAAGTATTTACAACATTATAAGTACCAAACACATTATTTTTTATAGCTTCTAAAGGACTATATTCCATTAATGGAACATGTTTATGTGCTGCTGCATGAAATACTAAATATGGATTATACTTTTCAAATATATTTTCTAATCTTTTTTTATCTCGTACACTAGCTATTACAGCTTCTATTTTTACTTTTGAATATTTTGACTTTAGTTCTACTTCTATATCATATAATCCATTTTCGTATATATCTAACATTACTAATTTTTCTGGATTATATTTTATAATTTGTCTACAAAGTTCAGAACCTATAGAACCGCCAGCACCAGTTACTAATATTGTTTTGTCTTTTATAATAGTTTCTATATTGTTATTATCTAATTTTATTGGATCTCTACCTAATATGTCTTCTATTTCTACATCTCTTAAATTTTCAAACAATTTCTTATCTTTTATTATTTCTCGCATTCCTGGTAATATTCTTACTTTTGCTTTGGTTTGCTGGCATATATTTAAAATTTGTTTTTTATTTTCATTATCTATATTTGCAATTGAGAAAAAGATTAAGTCTATATCATTTTCTTTACATATTTTTACTATATCATTTCTATTTCCTATTATTCTTACACCAGATACATTATAATTTAATCTTTTTTTATTATCATCTATTATTCCTACAATATTATAAGTTTCTGTCATACGAGTATGAATTGTTTTTATTATTTCATTTGCTGCATTTCCAGCACCTATTATTAGTAAATTTTTTTTATCTTCTTTTTGCTTTCTTTCTTTGTTTACAATATCATTAACTAATATGTATCTTATAATTATTCTATATGATATCATCATTAATGATATTATAACTCCTGATAATAAAATTAACTTTGTTCTCTCTAACATAAAAATATGAAACATTTTTCTTACTATTGAAATTATTATGGATGACGCCATGCAAGCAACAAAATACATTAAATAATCTTTTCCAGTTTCATATCTTATTATATTTTTATATCTTTTGGTAATATGAAATACTATTTGATATACTATTCCTGATACTAATATTGTTTGAGTTAATCTTTTTACATAATATGGTTCTAATTTAAATACTGTGTCTGTTATTATAACTACACCTAGGTAATAAGCTAAAGCAATACAAAATATATCCATAAGTACTAATATTATATTTCTATATTTTCCTAGTTTTTTTATTTTTTCCATCTTTTCTACCTCATTTTACTATTAAAAATATAATTCAATTACATTGCCTTTGTATTTTATCACTATATACTATTTTTTTCAAGGAAAATAGTCTGTACAATATCGTAAAATCATAAAACGCACAGACAAATGTCTGTGCGTTTTATTTAGGCACCTCCCTTAGCCATTTCTACTTTGTATGTTTTTCCCTTGTACTCTAAATAAATATTCATATAAAAAATATATGTATCATTAAAGTAATCTGGCAAAACATACTGATGTGCTTTCTCTTCTGATATTCCTAATAATGCTCCATCATAACCAAAATATTCAAGCTTTTTTACTGTCGCATTTGTTTTTATCAAAAGCTCTCCATATTCCTCTTTTCCATTTGGTTTTTCAAAATCTAAACACGAATAAATTCCATTTTGTGATGGACAAATCTTATAATATTCGTTTTCAAGCTGGAATTTAACACCTTCTGTAGATGTAATTAAATTTGAAAATGAAGAATTATCAAAAGTAAGCTTCAAATTACTTTCCTTTTCCTCAAAATCATATCCTGGTAAGTCATAACCTATATCAAATGGCGTTCTATTACCTTTGTTTAAATCTACAAGAAAATAATCACTTTCTTCCAGTCCCCAAGTAGCATCAATCAAATACCAGTTATTATTAATCTTTACAATATTCCAAGCATGATACCGTTCCTCTTCTATATCACCAATATACCCATCTATAATCATGCATTCAAGATTACAACAATTGCATATATATTTATATGCATCTGCAATACCATCACATATTGCTTTTTTCTCTACAATTGCTCCATACACGTTCTGAGTAGTCTGTGTTTCTAGCCTTTCAAGAAGATACTCATTCTCATAAAATCCTACTGTACCGTTCTCAGTTCCTGACTTCAAGTAAGTAACATTTGATGTTAGCCAATTGAAAATAAGCCGATGTTTTTCTATAACATTTTTGGTAGAATTTACTTCATCAACTAAATCTTCTATTTCTGCATTTACTTTGGCTAACTTTGAACTATATTCATCATAATCCATACAAGCATAACTCAACGACTGAAATAATAGTCCTTCTTCCTTATTTAAATAAGAACCTACTCCAAAATCAAAATCCATAAGCTCATATTCTGGATGGTCTAACCTTGCAAATAGAATGGCCTTCAAAAAGCTTGTAAGTGAATATTTATCAGTTTTATCTTCATAAAAAAGATAAATATTTTTTTGCATTGAATCGGAAAAATCTGTATTAAGTAATGCTTCATAATACATTTTTGAATACTCATCTTTAGCAAAATAATTCCAATATTCAGAATTATATGTTGGTTTATAAGATGTATTCGTAGACGTATATTGCCAATCTTCCTCAAGCTTTTCAGCAATTACTGGATTTTCATGCAACGGTTCTTCTTCTTTTGAACAGCCTACAACAAGTAAAACCATAATTAATACTAGTGCCTTAATAATTTTCTTCATACTAAATCCCTCCAAAAAAGTTTTTTTAATATATGTAAACAGCTAAAGCTGTAAAAACGAGTTATTTATATAAAATACGAACATAGTCGTATGTAATATAGTATATCATGTTTACATAATATAGTCAACTTGTTGTGATTTACTCCAAAACTTAAGTTTTTTTATTACTATACATAAAAGACGAGATTTCATCTCGCCTTTTTCTTTGATTTATATTAATTTCTGTTATCACAACCACAATTATTGTTTCCATTATTTAAATAAAATTTATTTCTTTGATAAAGTTTTTCTTGAACACCATTTAATGCTTCTCCAAATCTTTGGAAGTGCACTACTTCACGTTCTCTTAAATATCTTAACACATCTATTACATCAGCATCATCTTTACACAAATCTATTAATTTCTCATAAGTTGCACGAGCCTTTTGCTCTGCCGCTAAATCTTCTGTTAAATCTGCAACTGGGTCCCCTTTAACAGCCATACTAGCTGCTGTATACGGATATCCTGCTGCCGCTTGTGGATAAACACCCCAACCATGATCAGTATAATAAGGTCCCATTCCTGCTTTTTCTAATTCTTCTGCACTTGCTCCATCTGTTAATTGGTGAACCAAGGTACCAACCATTTCTAAATGTGCTAATTCCTCTGTTCCTATATCATTTAATATTGCTTTAGATTTTTGATCTGGCATTCCAAATCTTTGAGATAAATATCTAAGAGAAGCTCCCAGTTCTCCATCAGGTCCTCCGTATTGAGAAATAATAACTTGTGCTAATTTAGGATTTCTACATTTTATATTTATAGGATATTGTAAAGTTTTCACATAATGATACATTAATAAGCCCCCCTTTCCCATGGCCATGGCTGATCAATCCAATCCCAAGTATCTGAGGTAAAATTAATAGTTAAAGGTCCATATAATTTTTGATATTCTGCTGTAAGAGATACAACTTTTTCACTATACTCATTATGCATACAAATAGCTTTTGAATCTGTTGGGTGTGTATCTAAATATAGAACTAAATCATTTACTGCAAAATTTAATGCCATTATCTGATTTAATAACTCTTTTTTTCCCATATTTTGACAAGGACAACTATTCATTATCACAACCTCCATTTCTCAAGTAATTTATAAAATCCATTGATTGACCAGGATAATAAGGACTTACTAGTTCTGGAAAAATAGTTCCATGCTCAAGTCCAACTTCTGGAGTAAATGTTCTATTCATTGTTTGATTTGGAGTGTAAGCATGACCATACAAATAATTATCTGGAAATGCAGAAGTATTATCCGTATTGTTACATATATCTGCATATATGCATGAATTATTATTCATCATATTTCTATTACAACAAACTCTTCTTGAATTACAATTACAATTGCAACTACGATTACGATTACAACCGCAATTTGAATTACATCTACGATTACAATTACACATAAAAACCTCCTTTAAAGTTTATATAATATATAATATGAAAATATTTATCTTG
>CATJZH010000132.1 GCA_949746285.1 uncultured Clostridia bacterium | reverse complement strand
CATAAGGAAAATTTTCCATACTCTATTTCTCCTTTATATTTATTTACTATTTCATTATATCATATTTTGACAATATTTAACAAAATTATATTTTCAATATTGTAATTCTTTATTATTTCATTTATATATGTTAAAATACATTCAGTAATAATTTATACTAGGAGCCATGAAATGGAAAAAACAAATGCTTTTGAAAAAATCAAAATAAAAAATATTGAATTTAAAAATCGAATTGTACGTTCTGCTACTAATGAACATCTTGGTGATTTTGATGGCACAATTACAGATGATTATATAAAAGTATATGATTCATTATCTAAAAATGATGTTGGATTACTTATAACTTCACAGCTATCTGTTAATAAAAATCAACGAGCTGATATTACACACATTTGTGTTGATAATTTAAAAAATATTGAAAAATTTAAATTGTTAACATCTACAGTACATAATAATGGATCAAAAATAATAGGTCAAATTTCTTATGGAGGTCACAGAGCAAATAATATACAAAATCATATTGCTAAAACTCCTAGTGGAATAGACAATTCTGTAGCTATGACTATAGAAGATATTAATATTTGCATACAAGATTATGTATCTGCTGTAAAAATTCTACAAGAAACTGGATTTGATGGTGCTCAACTACACGTAGCTCATCAATATTTGTTAAGTGAGTTTTTAGACCCTTTTTACAATAAGCGTACAGATAGTTATGGCGGTACTATAGAAAATAGATATAGAATCATTCATGAGTTGTTGGAGGAAATAAAAAAAATAATAAATCCAGACTTTTTAATTACTGTTAAATTAAATGTTACATCTAAAGATTCTAATTATAAAGATTTTTTTAATGACCAAATACAGGTATGTAAATGGCTAGAACAAGATGGCGTAGATGCTATAGAAATAAGTGGTTGTGATTATTTAAATTTTAATCAATCTACTCCATATTATTTAGATTCTGCACTTAAAATAAAATATGAAATTTCTATTCCAATAATTTTAGTTGGTGGATTTAGAGATATAAATCAAATTAAAAAAGCTTTAAACTGTGGTATAGATTTTGTTTCAATGTGTAGACCTTTTATTGCTGAAGAAAATTTTATAGAGAAATTAAAAAATAATGAGAAAAGCAAATGCATAAATTGCAATAAATGTTTTGAAATTTTTAAAACTAAACATACTCGTTGTGTATTTAGAAATGATGTTATTCCTCAACTTGAAAAAAACTTTCCCAATACATAAATTCAAATAGATAGGAGATTTTAAATGGATTTTAATAAATATAATTTTAGTAGAAATGTAATATTAGGCTATAACTTATCAAATAAACATCCTTTTAAAAAAAGAGCTGGGAATGCCACTGGATATTACGAATTAAAATTTGATGAAACTTTAGAAAATGATTTAAAAGTTTTATCTGACCTTTATATAAATGATGTATCTTTTAAAATATTGGGTTCTAAAACAAATTTATATATAACAGACAATGGCTATGATGGACTTTTTGTAGATATGCGTCCTCAAAATAGTAGAATAGTTTTTGATGATAATACACAATCTTTTATTGTTTCAGCTAATACATCCGTATATGAATTTGTTAATTTTACTATGAAAAAAGGATATGATTTTGCTGAATTTGCAGGAATTCCTGGATTAATTGGTGCTGGAGTTGTTGGAAATGCTGGATATACTCCAAGTGGTAAGGAATTTAGCGATTTTGTTAAAGAAATAACTGTATTTGATTTTGAGAAATGTGAAACGGTAAAATTAGTTACTGATAAAAATTTCTTCTCACTTCGCACTAGCTTTATAAAAAATTGTAATAAAATAAAAACAAGATATTTTGTTAAAGAAGTAGTTTTAAAATCAGATTTTGTTGGTGAAGACGCTGTTAGAGAAAAATTTGATGCACAAATGGAAAGAAGAAAACCTGGATTATATTATGGATTTAAAGAAGGAAGTGCTGGCTCTGTATGGAGCAATGCTCATTTAAAGCCTATATTAAAAAAATCTTTTAGAAAATTATTAATTGAAAATCCTTCTATAAATGCTAATTTTAATGGTGCAACTTTTAGTCCTAATGGTGGTATGCAGTTTATTACTGGTCCAAATACCACTGATAAAGATGTTGCAAAATTATTTGTTCATACATTAAACAAAGTGAAAGAATTATATGGTGTTGATTTGCATAAAGAAGTTATGATTTTAGATTCAGATGGTGAAATTGATTTAGAAACTTTTATAAAGAGAAATAGCTAAATTATAAATAATTTTTATTAAATAAATAATCTCATCTTTTTCATATGTTGAACAAAACTTTCCTTTATTCCAATATACTATGGCAACTCCCTTTACTCCCAATTGTTTTTCTTTATCATTAATTTGTTTCATATATTCCAATATAGAAGCTCTATTAGCATTTTGTCCTTTGACTCCAATAGAAATATTTCCTATTTTTGTATCTGATCTCATACAAAAATGATTTTAATCTGGATATGTATCTAATAATGTTTGTGTTTCTTTATCATCTTCTATTATAAAAAAGTTAGAAAATATAGGTAATTTGTATCTTTTGGCAACTAAATATCCTTTAGCTTTTCCATATTTAGAAATCTCTTTAATATCTTCAATTTTATTTGCATCTAACATATATTAATACCATTTTCCTTAATTTATACTTTTCTTTCCCCCAATTTCTTACTTATTTACAAACAATACCTTTAAAATATTATTATATCTATCTTCTAAGTTCTCTCTCGTTTTATCACTTAATTTATTATAATCTCGCTCTAATTTCTTCTTTAAATACTCTTCTCCGTCTTTTATTGATAAATTCATTTCTTGATAAACCAAACGAAATAAAGATGGTATACAGTCAAAATGAGCTATAACATCAGCATCTGAGACACATTGCTCTTCTAGTGTATTCCTAGGTAAATCTTTACTACCTCTGTGCCTTAACACACATTCTTTAACTTGTTCTTTTCTATCTTCTGGATAATTCAATTTTGTTAGTAGCTCATCTGCAATTTGGGCACCATAAACATTGTGTTCTTCTCTAGGTCCAATTTCTGATGGCATAGCTATATCATGCAATAATGCACCTAACTCTACTATTTCGACATCAGCATTATATTTATTTGCTAGCTCCACAGCATTTTTTACAACATATTTAATATGATCATTCCAAAAATCATAATTATATTTTTCATTATATGTATTACATCTTTTAATTAATTCTTCCTTTATTTTTTCTACTATTTCACTCATAAAATTTCCTTTCTCATTCTTCTATTTAATACTCCTAAAATATTAAAAGTAAAAAAATACTTT
>CATJZH010000131.1 GCA_949746285.1 uncultured Clostridia bacterium | reverse complement strand
GGGCGTGGAAGAGGAAAAGCGCAGCCGTTCCGCTATGCAAATTTATTATCTTGCGCTGCTTGCTTACCGCCAGCTTACATACCAATTTTCTATTGTAAAGACTGTGAAAAAGAATATGTAACACCTGAGAGTTTAAAGAAAGTTCAAGAAATAGTAAGAGAAAAAGGAACTAATGCTTGGTTTGATCTTTCAGAAAAAGAATTAATGCCAGAAGGTGCAAAATGTTCTTGTGGATGCACAGAATTTAAAAAAGAAACAGATATAATGGATGTTTGGTTTGATTCTGGATCAACTCATGAGTCTGTTTTAGCAGAAAGAGGACTCCCAGAAGCTGATGTTTACTTAGAAGGTAGTGACCAATATAGAGGATGGTTCCAATCATCACTTTTAACATCTGTTGCAACAAAAGGAAAAGCTCCATATAAAGAAGTTATAACACATGGTTATACTGTAGATGAGCAAGGAAGAAAAATGTCTAAGTCTTTAGGAAATGGTATATCTCCACAAGATGTTATAAAAGAATCAGGAGCTGATGTTTTAAGACTTTGGGTGTTATCATCAGATTACAAATCAGATATAAGTGGTTCTAAAAATATCATAAAACAAGTAACAGAGGTTTATAGAAAAATAAGAAATACAGCAAGATATATTTTAGGAAATATATCAGATTTTGACGTAAATAAGCCAGTGGATTATGATGATTTAGAAGAAATAGATAAATGGGCTTTGACAAGATTAAATAGATTAATAAGAACTTGTACAAAAGCATATGATAGTTATGAATTCCATGAAGCATATCAAGCTATAAATCACTTTTGCGTTGTTGATATGAGTCAATTCTATTTAGATATAATAAAGGATAGATTATATACATTAAAAGCTGATTCTATTAAAAGACGTGCTGCTCAAACTACAATGTATGAAATATTATCTAGTCTTGTTAGAATTTTAGCCCCAATGATATGCTTTACAGCAGAAGAAATTTGGAGTTATATGCCACATAAAGAAGGAGAAAATCTTGAAAGCGTAATGCTTGAAAGCTATCCAAAAATAAATGCAAAATATGAAAATGAAGAATTAGTACTAAAATGGGCAAAATTAATAAAGATAAAAGAAGAAGTTGCTAAAAAATTGGAAATAGCAAGAGCAAATAAAGAAATAGGTCTTTCATTAGAAGCAAAAGTTACATTATTTGCAGAAAATGATGAATATAATTTCTTAAAAGGAAAAGAAGAACTTTTAAAGGAAATATTTATAGTTTCAGATGTTAAAATATTTGAAAATAGAAGAAATGAAGATACAGAGGTTTCTATAGGAATTAAAGTAGAAAAAGCAGATGGACAAAAATGTGAAAGATGCTGGATGTATTCTGAAACAGTTGGAGAAAATTCAGAATATCCTACTTTATGTGAGAGATGTAGAGATAATTTAATATAAGTTTTTAAGTTGCTAGAGTTATTCTAGCAACTTTTTTGTAAAATTAAGAAAAAACTGCAATAAATAAATTATCCTAAATTATTTACCAAAACATTTATAAGCAATTTAGGTGTTACTTTTTCAGGATATTTTATATTGAAACACTTTTCAACATATGTATAACTTTCTTTTGTGTGTCTATTATACATATAATTTATAGAACGCTCAACAGACCATTTAACTCTATTTATAGTAGTATTATTATTTTGTGCAACGTAATCATATAAATCTTTAACTAAAGTTTCAAAACAATATGTAGATTTATATGTACGACCATAAACAATTGCATCTAATAAAAATAAAGTTCCAGATAATTTAAAATCAAAACCAAGTCTAGATAAAATTTTAGCAACTTCTTCTTCCTGAGAAGTAATATGTTTTTTTATAAATACTGAAATCTTTTTAGACATTTCTGAAAAACTTAAACTATAATCAAGTTTTAATAATTTTCTTGTACGAGTATTTATTTTTTTATTTTTTGAGATTAATACAATGGCTGGACGATGAGCTAAAAATTTGTTTTTTATTAAATCAACTACATTACGATTTGTAGTAATAATTAAATCTGATTCAACAGTTTTAAATAGATTTTTTGTTTCCTCTAAAGTGTTTGCAATTCCAACTATTCGTAAGTCATTATTATTAACAATAATATTGTTAATAATTTTTTTAGCAGTTTTATTTTCTTTACATACAATTAAAACTTTTAACATAAAAACACACCCCTCATATATAAAACGATTTAAATCGACAAAAAGTGACAAAAAAATTAAATTTTTTAAAAAAAATAAATTGACTTATAAATAATTATAAAAAACTATTTATAAGTCAATTGTAATTTAATAAAGAATTAAACTACATACCTTGTTCACCAGGCATAATATAATCAATTACACCGTATATTAATGCACCAATTATAGCAGCCATCCAAGATATAGAATATCCAGCTACAAAGAATTGTGTTGCATATAAAATTACTACTGCAAGTACAAAACCTACAAAACCTTTACCAAAAGCCATTGCATGTAATCCAGTAAATTTTATTATAAGATAATCCATAACAGTTAAAACGATAGCTGATATTGCTAATGACCAAATGTTATTTATAGAAAAACCAGGTGTAAAGAAAGCAGTAATACCTAAGATAATTGCAGCAACTATAAATCTACCAACTATTTGACCAACAGTTCCCATTGTGCTATTGGATTGTGTATTTGAATTATTGTTATCCATCTTGCAAACCTCCTTGCTTTAAAAGTATATTTGAAATAAAAGATAAATTTTCAAAAAAATTTATTAAATTTATAAACAAATATAAGTATATTTTGATAATTTTTGCGAAAAATATTCATATAAAATTTATATTTAGAGGTTTATATGATACTTATATTAGTTAGAACTGTAATTATATATATTTTGGTATTATTTGTAATGAGATTTATGGGAAAAAGAGAAATCGGTCAAATGCAACCATTTGAGCTTGTTATATCAATTATGATTGCTGATTTAGCAGCCACTCCTATGTCAGAATTGGGAATCCCGATAGTCTATGGTGTTATACCAATATTTGGATTACTAATAATGCATGTAATAATTTCTGTACTCAATTTAAAAAGTATTAAAATAAGGGAAATAATATGTGGAAAACCAAGAATTTTAATTTATAGAGGAAGAATTGATGAAAAAGCTCTAATTCAAGAAAATTTTACAATAAATGAATTACAAGAAAGATTAAGAGTTAATAATGTAAACAATTTAGGAGACGTTGAATTTGCAATATTAGAAACTAGTGGACAAATTAGTGTTGTTCAAAAACCAGAAAAAAGAGCACTAAGACCAGATGATTTTAATATAAAAGCAGATTATGAAGGAATAGCATATGATTTAGTTATAGATGGTAAAATTATGACTGATAATCTTGATAAAATAGGAAAAGATTATAACTGGTTAGAACAAGAAGTTGGAAAATTTGGTTTTAAGCCAGAAGAAGCGCTTGTAGTTGTTTTAAATGGAGATCAAACAATATTTTGTCAGAAAAAGGAAGAGAAGTAATGAGATTTAAGAAAGAAGTTATTTTAATAATAATCATTATAATTGGAATAATTATACTTGAAGTTGTTACAAATTATATGTCAGATAAAGCAGTAAAAGAAGTTACTATAGAAGTAGATGAAATATATGATAAAATATCAAAAGCGATAGAGTTAGAAGAAAATAATGAACTAAGTGAAGAATATAAAGAAGATATGAAAATTAAAATGAAAAAATTTAAAGATAATTGGTATGAAAAGCAAGATAAATTATCTATGTTTTTTGAACATGATGAATTAGAAAAAGTAACAAGAAGTCTTGTAGTTCTTGAGGAGAATTCTAAAAATGAAGAATATGAAACATCTTTAGAAAATATAGCAGAGTTTAAATTTTGGTTATATCATTTTGAAGAAAAAGAAAAGATGAAACTAAAAAACTTCTTATAAGAACGAAAAAACATTAATAAAAAATCCCTCAAACTTTGTTTTTTGAGGGATTAAAACTAGTTTATTAAATTTTCGCTTTTTTCTTTTACTATATATATTGGTCTTTGTTTTACCTCAAGATAAGTTTTTGATAAGTATTGACCTATAATTCCAAGAGAAAATAGTTGTATACCACTTACCATAAATATTATACATACAAGAGAAGGCCAACCACTTGTAGGATCTCCTAATATTAAAGTTTTGAAAATAATTGCTATTATTAGAAGAAAAGATACTACACAGAAAAATAATCCAATTATTGATGATAATATTAAAGGTGCAGTAGAAAAAGCAGTTATTCCTTCTAATGCATATTTTGTTAATTTCCAAAAAGACCACTTCGTTTTTCCAGCAACTCTTTTTATGTTTTGGTATTCTATCCACTTTACATTAAATCCAACAAAACTGAATAATCCTTTTGAATATCTATTGTATTCTTTTAGAGAAATAATTGCATCTACGACATTTCTTTTCATAAATACATAATCTCTAGCTCCATCAACCATTTCAAAACTAGTCATTTTATTTATTAATTTATAGAAAACTTTTGAAAAGAAACTTCTTACTATTGGCTCACCTTTTCTATTAACTCTTCTTGTTCCTACAGCATCATAATTTTCATTTTTTACATATGTATACATTTCTAACAGAAGAGAAGGTGGATCTTGAAGGTCAGCATCCAGAAGAGTAACATAATCTCCACTGCAATTTTCAAGACCAGCATATATAGCTGCTTCTTTTCCAAAATTTCTTGAAAATGAAATATATTTTACTTGTTTATTTTTAGAACTTAAATTTTTAATAATATTTAAAGTATTATCTTTAGAACCATCATTTACGAAAATAATTTCAAAATCAATAGTTTTAGGAAAACTTTTAATATTTTTTATTAATTCATCATAAAATAATGGCAATGCTTTTTCTTCATTATAACAAGATATTATTACAGATATTTTTTCCATTTTTTACTCCTAATATATAATAACAGAACAATTATAACATATACTAATATTTATTACAAATAAAAATAATAAAAAGTTTGAAAAACACTTGATATTTACGTGAAAATGTAATATAATTGTAATGTGAATGTAATATTGAAAAGTATTAGATTTGCTAAAAATATTTAAGGAGAGAGTGTTAATGTTTGGACAAGATATCGGAATTGATTTAGGAACTGCTACTGTAATTGCTTATGTTAAAGGAAAAGGTATTATTTTAAGAGAACCGTCAGTAGTAGCTGTAAACAATGTAACTGGTGAAGTACTAGCTGTTGGACATGAAGCTAGAAGAATGTTAGGAAGAACTCCTGGAAATATTGTAGCAATCAGACCATTAAGAGATGGAGTAATTTCAGATTATACAGTAACTGAAAAGATGTTAAAATATTTTATTGGAAAAATAGGAGGAAGATTTTTATTTGCGCCTAGAATAATGATATGTATACCATCTCAAGTTACTGAAGTAGAAAAAAAGGCAGTTATAGATGCTGCTTCAAATGCAGGAGCTAGAAAAGTTTGTTTAATAGAAGAACCAATTGCAGCAGCAATAGGAGCAGGAATAGATATATCAAAACCATGTGGAAATATGATTGTAGATATTGGTGGTGGAACAACAGATATAGCAGTTATTTCTTTAGGAGGATCAGTTGTTAGTACATCAATAAAAATAGCAGGAGATAAATTTGATGAACATATAGTAAAATACATCAAAAAAAGACATAATGTTATGATAGGAGAAAGAACAGCAGAAGAATTAAAACAACAAATAGGATGTGTATTTCCTAAAATTCAGGACATGGAGATGGATGTTAGAGGAAGAGATTTAGTTACAGGTCTTCCAAAAACAGTAACTATATATTCAAGTGAAATGATGGAGGCTTTAGAAGAACCAGCAACACTTATTGTAGATGCAGTACATTCTGTTTTAGAAAAAACACCACCTGAACTTGCAGCAGATATTAGTGATAAAGGAATTTATATGACAGGTGGAGGTTGTTTAATAGATGGTTTAGACAGATTGTTACAAGAAAAAACAGGAATTAATGTTATGATTGCAGAAGATGCAATTTCATGTGTAGCAAAGGGAACAGGAAAAGCATTAGATAACTTAGATTATATGGATAGAATGAGAAAATAATAAAATTTAATATGTCATACTAAATAAAATACTCACATTGTATATGTGGGTATTTTGTATTATAATAGATATACAAATTTGATGTAAATAGACAAGAAATTGATATAGAAAAATTAAAAGAATAGAAAGTTTGAAAGAGAGCTAAATTATGGAAAATAATAGTAAAAAAGTTGCATTTTATACATTACGGTTGTAAAGTAAATCAATATGAAACAAATGGAATGATACAAATATTTAAAAATGCAGGATACGAAATAGTTAATTTTGATGATAAAGCAGATATTTATATTATAAATACTTGCACAGTAACTAATATGTCTGACAGAAAATCAAGACAAGTTTTAAGACAAGCAAAGAAAAACAATCCAAACTCAATTGTTGTAGCTATTCGGTTGTTATGTACAAGTTTCAAAAGAAGAATTAGAAAAAATAGAAGAAATAGATTTATACTTAGGTACTAATGAAAAAATTAATATTTTAGAGCATATAGAAAAAAAATTGAATTCAAAAATAGATGATGTAATGCAAAATAAAAATTACGGAGATTTTGGAAGTGTTACATATACCGAAAAAACGAGAGCTGTTATAAAAGTTCAAGATGGATGTGACAGATTTTGTTCTTATTGTATAATCCCTTATGCAAGAGGAAGAGTTAGAAGTAGACTTCCAGAAAATATTATAAAAGAAATAGAAAAAATTGCCAAAGAAGGTATAAAAGAAGTAGTAATAACAGGAATTCATGTAGCATCATATGGAAAAGATTTTAAAGAAAAATTTAAGCTTATAGATTTATTGGAGAAAATAAATGAAATAGAAGGAATTGAAAGAATTAGATTAGGATCAATAGAACCTCTTTTAATAACTAGAGAATTTATTGAGAGAATAACAAAATTAGACAAAATTTGTCATCATTTTCATTTATCACTTCAAAGTGGTTGTACACAAACACTAGAAAGAATGAATAGGCGTTATAGCGCAGAAGAGTTTGAAATAATAGTAGAGCGTTTAAGAAAAGCATATAGTGATGTTATTTTGACAACAGATATAATAGTTGGGTTTCCTCAAGAGACAGAAAAAGAATTTGAAATTACATATAAATTTTTAGAAAAAATAAAATTTTATAAAATGCATATTTTTAAGTATTCTCCAAGAAAAGGAACAAAAGCAGCTAAAATGGAAGGACAGATTAATGGTGACATAAAAGAACTAAGAAGCAAAAAGTTATTAGAATTATCGATTTTAAATGAAACAGAATATTTAAAATCGTATGTAGGAAAAGAGGTAGAAGTTTTGTTTGAAGAATTTGATGGTGAATATTATAAAGGACATACAGCTAATTATATAATGGTAAAAACAAAATCAAATGAAGAATTATCAAATAGAATAAAGAAGGTAAAAATTTCACAAATTGACAACATTAACTTAATAGGAATATAAATTATAAGAGCTATATTATGAAATGTAATAAATTGGTAATTAAAACTTAATCTAAAAGAAATTGATTTTAGAAATCTCTTGTAGTATAAATATAATAAAATAGAGTAGTTTGTACTAAGGAGGAGATATAAATGAAAGAATATAAATTGACAGAGACATCAGAAGCTGGAAATCTTCCTGCTGTAGTTGGAATATGGGGTAGAATAAAAGGACTTATTGCTAAAGCATCAGAATGGAACAAGCCATTTGTTTTAGAATTAACAGAAAAAGAAGAAAAAGTTTTAACAGAAGTACATGACTTTTTATTTCAAGAAGTTAAATTTCCTGAATTACATGATTTCTTTTTTCAAGAAATAAATTTGTTTGGATGGTTAAAAAATAAAGATAAATAAAAGACTTTTATTGCTCTTGTCAAGTATAAGTAGACAGAAAAAGAGAACTTATACAAACCCTAATTCAATTCTATATTGAATTGGGGTTTTATAATTTAATTTATAACTTGGTCTTTCATTATTGTAATAGTATATATAATCATCTATAAATTTATAGATATCTTCACAATTTTTTATGTCAAAATCTATTTCCATTTCTTCTTTTATCCAGCCATTTATAGATTCAATTACTGGATTATCTGTTGGAGTTCCTGCCCTTGACATACTTCTTATTACGTTGTATGATTTATGTAAGGATTCATATGTCCTTGAGGAATAAACGGAACCTTGGTCGGTGTGCAATATCAATTGCCTGTTTGTTCCTTTAATTTTTTCTAATAATTGATTTAATCCATCATAATATGTATTACAATCTCCGTTCTTTGAACTCATTTTATATGTCAATATTTCATCGTTAAATACATCTAAATAAAATGTTAAATTATATAATTTATTTTTATACCTAATACATGTCATATCAGAAACTATTTTTTGTAATGGCTCATTGGCTTCCCAGTTTCCCTTAATTAGATTTGGAAAAACTAAATGTTCTTCTCCTGGTTTTATATATTTACCACTTTTTCTTGCTAAAGATTTTATTCCTAAATATTTGCAACATTTATGAACTAAATTATGTGAAACTATCCATCCAGTTGAAGTTAATATCTTTGTAGCAATCCTATGATATCCATAAGATGGTTTTTCTTTATGTATTTCTACAATTAAATTTGTTAAAATATCTCTATTAATTTCGTATATATTTTTAATATTTCTTGTTTTTATCCATTTGTAATAACCACTTCTTGATACATTCATAGCTTTACAAAGAGATACTAAATTAAAATCTTTTGAAAGTTTTTCTACAATTTTATACTCTTGTTCTTTCCAATAATTAATTCCTTTTGTTTGCCACCTCCTTTCACAAAGTAGCCTTTTTTTAATCGTTCATTCTCGATTCTTAATTTCATATTTTCGTATTCTAATTTTTCTAAATCTGTTAATTGCTTTTTTCTACTATATTTAGCAAGTGGATTACCTGGTTTTTTAGAATTTTGAAGTCCAATTTCTCCTAACTCTAAATATTTTTTTATCCATCCATTTAGCATTCCATTTGAGATATTTTCTTCTTTAGATACTTGTAGAGTACTTGATAGATCTTCAGTTACTCGTTTTACAATTCTTAATTTCTCTTCTTTAGACCAATATCTATTTTTTCCTCCTTTAGGTCTTCCTATATTACTCATTTTATAAACTCCTTCTCCTTTATTATATCAAAAAATGAAAGTAAATACTCTCTTTTTGTGTCTACTTTCATTTTACTACTTCAATAAAAGACTTTTATAAGTCTTTTTTTATTGTTAATGATTAAAACACACAATTTATTTGTAATTTATAAAAATATATAAAATTAGTCATATTAATTAATAACATTTTAATTCTTAGTTCAAGTAATTTTTATAATATAGTTAATTAATTACAAATAAATTGTGTGCTTTAATTATTATTTTGAAAAAACACTTGAAAAATCATTAAAATTGATATAGAATAATTTTGGTCAAATAGACTAAAATATAAGAAGAGATACTAAAAGCAAGTAAGTAAAATATGTTAGTATCAGAATTGGAGGAATTTATATTATGTCAGTAAAAGTAGCTATAAACGGTTTTGGACGTATAGGACGTCTTGCATTTAGACAAATGTTTGGAGCAGAAGGATATGAAATTGTTGCAATCAACGATTTAACAAGTCCTGATATGTTAGCACATTTATTAAAATATGATTCAGCACAAAAAAGATATGAAAAGGCAGATACAGTAGTAGCAGGAGAAGACTCTATTACAGTAGATGGCAAAACAATTAAAATATATGCAGAAAAAGATGCAGCAGATTTACCATGGGGACAAATAGGAGTAGATGTTGTATTAGAATGTACAGGATTCTACACAACAAAAGAAAAAGCATCAGCACACATTACTGCAGGAGCTAAAAAAGTTGTTATTTCAGCACCAGCTGGAAAAGACTTACCAACAGTAGTATTTGGAGTAAATGAAAACATATTAACTCCAGAAGACAAAATAATATCAGCAGCATCTTGTACAACAAACTGTTTAGCACCTATGGCAAAAGCATTAAATGATTATGCACCAATCCAATCAGGAATAATGACAACAGTTCACGCTTATACAGGAGACCAAATGTTACTAGATGGCCCACATAGAAAAGCAGATTTAAGAAGAGCAAGAGCAGCAGCAGTAAATATTGTTCCAAATTCAACAGGAGCAGCTAAAGCTATAGGATTAGTTATTCCAGAATTAAATGGAAAACTTATTGGATCAGCACAAAGAGTTCCAGTTCCAACAGGCTCTTCAACAATATTAATAGCAACAGTAAAAGGAAATGATATAACACCAGAATCAATAAATGCAGCTATGAAAGCACAAGAAAGTGCATCATTTGGATATACAGAAGAACCATTAGTTTCATCAGACATAATAGGAATTACAAACGGATCATTATTTGATGCAACACAAACAATGGTTGCAAAAGTAGATGAGGGATTATATCAAGTACAAGTAGTATCTTGGTATGATAATGAAAATTCTTATACTAGCCAAATGGTTAGAACAATAAAATATTTTGCAGAATTAAATTAATTTTAAATATATTAGAAAAGCTAGTGGTGGAGGTCGGACCTTTATTACTAGCTTTTGTCAAATTTTGGACGTATATTGGGAGATAATTTTATCCAATTAGTGATGTATGTTTAATAAATAAAAATGAAAGGAAGAGCAAAATGAATAAGAAAACAGTGAGAGATATAGATGTAAAAGGAAAAAAAGTATTAGTTAGATGTGATTTTAATGTACCATATAATGAAAATAGAGTAATTACAGATAACAGAAGAATAGTAGCAGCTTTACCTACTATAAAATATTTATTAGAAAATGATTGTAAAGTAATATTATGTTCACATTTAGGAAGACCAAAAGGAGAAGTAAAACCAGAGTTTTCTTTAAATATAGTAGCAGATGAGCTTTCAAAATTATTAGGAAAAGAAGTTAAACTTGCAAAAGATGTTGTAGGAGAAGATGCTAAAAATTTAGCTGCAAATTTACAATCAGGTGAAGTGATGCTTCTTGAAAATGTTAGATATGAAGCTGGAGAAGAAAAAAATGATGAAGAATTATCAAAAGCATTTGCTTCACTTGCAGAAATATATGTAAATGATGCATTTGGAACAGCTCATAGAGCACATAGTTCAACAACAGGTGTAGCAAATTATTTACCAGCAGTTTCTGGATTTTTAATTGAAAAAGAATTAAATTTTTTAGGAACAGCATTAGAAAATCCTGAAAGACCATTTGTGGCAATTTTAGGAGGAAAAAAAGTTTCAGACAAAATAGGTGTTATAGATAGTTTGTTAGAAAAAGTAGATGTTTTAATGATAGGTGGAGCAATGGCTTACACATTTTTTAAATCAATGGGATATGATGTTGGAAATTCAATTTGCGAATTAGATAAATTAGATTTAGCAAAAGAAATAGTAGAAAAAGCTAAAGCAAAAGGAGTTAAATTCATGTTACCAGTAGATACAAAAGTTGGTAAAGATTTTGATCCAAATACAGAAAGTAAAATAGTTAAATATACAGAAATTCCAGATGGATGGGAAGGATTTGATATAGGACAAGAAACAATAGAATTGTATTCTAAAGAATTACAAAATGCTAAAACTGTTGTATGGAATGGACCACTTGGATTATTTGAATTTGACCAATTTGCTATTGGAACAAATAGTATAGCAAGAGTACTAGCAGATGTAGATGCAGTTAAAATAATAGGTGGAGGAGACTCAGCAGCTGCTGTTGAAAAAGCAGGACTAGCAGAAAAATTCACACATATTTCAACTGGTGGAGGAGCATCATTAGAATTTTTAGAAGGAAAAAAATTACCAGGAATAGAAGCTTTGCAAAATAGAAATTAATAAATTCCATTTGCCGTTTCTTAAGTGTAATATTACAATTGTACTAAAGACTATAATTTTAAGATAATAAAATGGAGAAATAAAAATGGCAGAAATGATAGATATATTTACAGAACAAAATCAAAAAATAGGAACAGTTTCGAAAAAAGAGTATTATACTTATAAAGGGAATAATCTTCCTTGGATAAATTGTACAATTTGTTATGTAATAAATGATTCAAATAAAAAAATAATACTTCAAAAAAGAGGAGAGTGCCAATCAGAAGCGGGAAAAATTGAGTGTTGTTCTGGTCATGTGAGAACAGGTGAACTTCCATTTCAATGTGCAGTTCGTGAATTAGGAGAGGAATTGACAATTCCAGAAAATTATGCGAAAAATATACATTATTTAGGAAAAATTAAGGTGGATTGGGCAAATTTAGAAGATTCGTCTTTAAGGCAACCAAGAAAAGTTAGTGTATATGCATATGCTTTAAAACTTCCAGATTCAAGTATAATAAAAAAAGATGGTAGAGAAGTAGTAGCTTTGGCAGAAGCGACATACGATGAAACAAAAGGTTTTATAGAAAATAATATGACACGTTTCCCATATACAGAAAAACTTAAGCCTCAATATGATGAAATATTTAACGAATTAAAAAACTTTATGCTTTCAAAAAATAAAGTTAATGAAAGAATAAAACAGTAATTTTATAATATTTATCAAAATAGAAAATACTTTAATAAAATTTATTAAAAAGGAGTAAATATCTATGAGAAAAAAAGTAATTGCAGGAAATTGGAAAATGAATATGCTTCCTAATGAAGCAATAGAATATATTCAAAACTTTGAACCTATGGTTAAAAATTCTAAGGCAGAAGTTATATTATGTGTTCCATATACAGACTTATTTTATTGTCTACTAAATGCTCAAGGAACAAATATAAAAATAGGTGCACAAAATATGCACTTTGCTGAAACAGGTGCTTATACAGGAGAAGTTTCAGGAAAAATGTTAAAAGCAATAGGTGTAGAGTATGTAATAATAGGTCATTCAGAAAGAAGACAATATTATAATGAAACAGATGAAACAGTAAATAAAAAAATAAAAGCAGCTTTTGAATATGAGCTAAAACCAATAGTATGTGTTGGTGAGACATTAGAAGAAAGAGAAGCTGGAAAAACAGAAGAAAAAATAACAACTCAAACACGTTTGGCATTAGAAGGATTATCAAATGAACAAGTTAAAAATACTATAATAGCATATGAACCAATATGGGCTATAGGAACTGGAAAAACAGCTACTTCAGAAGATGCAAATAATTCTATAAAAGCTATTAGAGAAGAAATAAAAAGAATTTATGGAGAAGTAGTATCAAACGAAGTTATTATTCAATATGGTGGAAGTGTAAAATCTTCAAATGCAAAAGAATTATTTTCAACATCAGATATTGATGGAGGATTAGTTGGAGGAGCAAGTTTAAAACCAGATGAATTTAGTAAAATAGTAAATTATGAAGAATAGAAATGAAGAAGGAAGTGTAACAAAATGAGTAAGAAATTAACAATGCTAATGATATTAGATGGGTTTGGAGTTAATGAAAAACAAGAAGGAAATACTGTTAAATTAGCAAATATTCCACATCTAAATGAAATTTTAGCTAAAAATCCAAATACAATAATTCATACTAGTGGTTTAGCAGTTGGACTACCAGAAGGTCAAATGGGAAATTCAGAAGTAGGTCATACAAATATTGGAGCTGGAAGAATAGTATATCAAGATTTGGCTAAAATAACTAAGTCAATAGAAGATGGAAACTTTTTTAGTATACCAGAATTTGTAAAGGCAATAGAAAAATGTAAAGCAAATAATTCTAAACTTCACATTATGGGATTATTGTCAGATGGAGGAGTTCATAGTCATAATCGACATTTATATGGATTATTAGAACTTGCTAAGAGAAAAGATTTTGAGAATGTATATGTACATTGTTTTATGGATGGTAGAGATACTCCGCCAGCCTCTGGTGAAGGATATATTACAGAATTAGAGGAAAAAATGAAAGAAAAAGGTGTAGGTCAAATTGCTACTTTATCTGGAAGATTCTATAGTATGGATAGAGATAAAAGATGGGAAAGAGTAAGCTTGGCATATAATGCTTTGGTAAATGGTGAAGGAGAAAAAGCTACATCTGCAACATCTGCAATAGAAGAATCTTATCAAAAAGAAGTATTTGATGAATTTGTTAAACCAACAGTTATTACAAATAAAAATGGCGAACCACTTGCCAAAATAGAAAATGGAGATTCTATTATATTTTTTAACTTTAGACCAGATAGAGCAAGAGAAATTACTAGAAGTATAGTAGATAAACAGTTTGACGGTTTTGAAACTAAAAAATTAAACACATATTTTGTTTGTATGACTCCATATGATGAAACAATGCCAAATGTTGAAATAGCTTTTAGAAAAGAAGAAATTAAAAATACATTTGGAGAGTATATAAGTAGTAAAGGTTTAAAACAACTTAGAATAGCAGAGACAGAAAAGTATGCTCATGTAACATTTTTCTTTAATGGTGGAGAGGAAAAGCAATATGAAGGAGAAGATAGAATTTTAGTTCCATCTCCAAAAGTTGAAACATATGATTTAAAACCAGAAATGAGTGCTTTTGAAGTGTGTGATAAAGTTGTAGAAGCAATAAAGTCAGAAAAATATGATTCAATAATATTAAATTTTGCTAATCCAGATATGGTTGGACATACTGGAAGTATTGAAGCTGCTGTAAAAGCTTTAGAAGTAATTGATGAGTGTGTAGATAGAGTAGTAAATGCAATAAAAGAAGTAAATGGTGTATTACTAATAACAGCAGATCATGGTAATTGTGAACAAATGATTGACTATAAAACAGGAGAGCCACACACAGCTCATACAACAAATCCAGTTCCACTAACAATTGTAGGATTACCAGCAAATAAAAAGATAAAAGAAGGAAGATTAGCAGATTTAGCTCCTACAATGTTAGATATAATGGGATTAGAAAAACCATCAGAAATGACAGGTGAAAGTTTATTGGAAAATTAAAATATATAACTATTAAAATTTAGGAGAAATTTTATGATAGGTATACCAGAAGAGAAAAAATTATACTCAGAAATTCAGAAAAAATTATTCTATATAATTCCAGAAAAGTGGGAAAGTATATATTTGTATGCCTCTGTAATTGATGTACCAAATCAAAAGCCTATTGGTGAAATGTATTTTTATTATTTGCCAAAAGGAATAATAAAAAAGAAATTTGTAAATCGGCTATGAAATTCCAAATCTTTTTAATATAGATGAAGAACAATATTCTAAATTGATTACAGATGTTTATAATATTATTAAAATTTTAAGAGAAAAGTATATAAGTGCAGGAAGAAAGATATGGACTAATATAAGTATTAGTATTGAAAACTTTCAATTTAAAATTGAATTTGATTATGAAAATTTACAAAGATCTGAGTTTAATTCATATCAAAGACATGTAATTTGGAGATATAACTATTTAAAAGAAGGAATAGATGTTTTTAGTAGAAAAGATAAAAAAATAATAGAAACTTATAATCACTACTTAGAATATCATGATCTTCCAAGAAGAGATGTTTATGTAGAAGGAATATATGCTAAACCTGTTAAAAATATCATAGATTTTGAAAAAACTTTAACAGTTGAAGAAGCAATAGCACAGTCAAAAACAGAATATGTAACTAAAGAAAAAAAGAAAAATGGGTTATTTAAGAAAAATAAAATTGACGATATAATTGATAGTGAAGAAGATGAAATAAAGTATAATAATCAAATATTGAATTGGAGAGATTAAAAAATATAGATAAAAGTTGATAAAATTATAGTTTTATCAACTTTTTTGTTCTAAAAATATTTTTAAAGAATATATATATTGTAAGTACAAAATATATAAAGCAAATAAAATGGAGGATAGAAAAATGAATAACGTATTAAGATATTTTCCTCAAAAAATAAAAGTGGCTATAGAAGAAGAAATTAAGGACATGTATGATTTCTTGGAAGAGATTAGAATTAGAGTGGACAAACCAATAATATTAAAATTTAATAATTTGCAAAAAATAGTACGATATAAAATAACACCTGATGAAATTTTGAATATTCTGCAATTAGTGTGTGAAAATTCAATTTATTCATATCAAAATCAAATTGCAAATGGGTTTGTTACAGTAAATGGTGGGCATAGAGTTGGAGTGAGTGGTTCTTGTGTTATTGAAAACGAAAAAGTAATAAATATAAATTATATAAATAGTTTGAATTTTAGAATATCTAGACAAGTTTTAGGATGTAGCAATAGTATATTAAAACATATTTTAAACTTGGAGGAAAATACAGTATATAATACTTTAATAGTTTCATCACCAGGCAGTGGTAAAACAACACTTTTAAGAGATATAGTTAGACAAATTTCATATGGAATAAAAGATTTAAATTTTAAAGGAATAAATGTGGGACTTGTTGATGAAAGGTCTGAAATAGCATCGCTTTATAAAGGTTCTCCACAAAATGATATAGGAATAAATACAGATGTTATTGAAAACGTTCCTAAAAATATTGGAATGAAAATGCTAATTAGGTCTATGGCACCAAAGGTAATAATAGCTGATGAAATTGGAAGCTTTGAGGATGTAGAAATAATTAATTATGCTGTGTGCTCAGGATGTAAAGGTATTTTTACAGCACATGGAAGTAGCTTTGAAGATATATATTTAAATCCTGTTTTAAGAAATTTAGTAAATTCTCATCTTTTTGAAACTATAATTTTTTTAGATAATGTGAAAAAGGGAAAGTTAAAAAATATATACTTTTTAAATAAAAAAAACTTAAATTATGAAGAATATTTTGAAAATAATTTTAAAGTGAATATTTGAGGAAGTTAAAATATGATTTTTTTAAAAGGAATGTCTTTAATTGGCATTATGTTTGTTTGTGCATATATAGGAATTTTAAAAGCAAAGACATATGAAAATAGGGTTATAGAATTAAATAAATTTCAGAATGCGTTAGTTATGTTTAAAAGTAAAATAGAATTTACTTATGAACCATTAAAAAATATTTTTGAGGATATATCTAATGTCATATATTCAAATAATAGTAATATATTTTTAATGACTATACAAAAAAATAAAAATATATATGAAGCATGGTGTGAATCAATAGATGAGAATATAAATAATCTAACTAATGAAGACAAAGAAATAATTAAGATGTTAGGAAAATTACTTGGAAAAACAGATATAAAAGGACAAGTTAATGAAATTGCATTAACACAAGGACTAATAGAAAAGCAAATCGAAAAAGCAGATATAGAGAAAAATAAAAATGTAAAATTATATAAAACTATGGGAGTAGTTTTAGGAATTGGAATTTGTATAATTTTAATATAGGAGAGAAGTATGAATATTGATTTATTATTAAAAATTGCAGGTGTAGGTATTTTAGTTGCAGTTTTGCATCAAATTTTAACTAAAGCAGGGCGAGATGATCAAGCAATGATGACAACTTTGGCTGGAATGGTAATAGTTTTAACAATAGTAGTAAAAGAAATAAGTTCACTTTTTGAAACAGTTAGGACGGTGTTTAATTTATAATGGAAATTGTCAAAATTATAGGTATTGGATTTTTAACTTTAATAATAACAATAATATTAAAAGAGACAAAGAAAGAATATGCAATATATGCTGTTTTAATTGGTGGAGCAATAATTATATTTTATTCAATGGATATGGTAAAGTCCATAATAGATTTTATTCAAGAATTATCACATAATTCAAATTATAATAATGCTTTTATATCTTTACTTTTAAAAATTACAGGTATTTCTATACTAACAGAATATGCTGTTAGTATTTGTAAAGATGCAGGAGAAAATTCAATAGCTAATAAAATAGATTTTGGTGGAAAGATAATTGTTATATCATTATCTATTCCAGTAATTTCAACAACATTGGACACGCTTACAAAACTTTTACCATAGGAGAAATAGATGGATGAAATTATAAATTCTCAGACAAGTGCACTTGGAATAAATGAATTTTTAAATTCTGCTAAAAAATACACAGAAACTACATTTCCAGATTTAGATATTTCTAAATTGTTTTCAGAAAGTATATCTGGAAATATGGGAAATATTTTTGAATTTACAAATATAGGAAATATTTTTTTAAATGAAATATCTATAGCTGTAAAATTAATGATTAGTGTTGTTATAGTTATTATTATACATAGCATTTTCAAAGCTATTATAGAAAATTTAGGAAATTCAAGTTCAAGTAAAGTTGTTTATTTTGTTCAATATTTAATAATAGTTACAATTATTACCAATAGTTTTATTTCAATTTTAGATATAACAAAACAAAGCATAAGAAACATAGTTGAATTTATGAATATGCTTATACCACTTATGATAACTTTAATGCTTACAACTGGAACTCTAGTAACGAGTAGTATAACTCAACCAATTTTAATATTTATGGTCAATTTTATTGGGAATTTTATAATGAATTTTATAATTCCATTATTGTTGGTTGCAATAACAATTTCTATTATTTCTAACATTTCAGATAAAATTCAAATAGACAGGCTATCAAAATTTTTAAAATCATCTATAGTTTGGATTTTAGGAATAATACTTACAATTTTTTCTTGTACATTATCACTCGAAGGAACATTAAGTAGTTCAGTAGATGGACTTACAGGCAAAACAGCTAAAGCAGCAGTTTCAAGTTTTATACCAGTTGTTGGTAAAATATTAGGAGATACAGTAGATAGTGTAATAGGATGTGGAAATATTTTAAAAAATTCTGTTGGAATTATTGGAGTTTTTATAATAATGGGAATAGTATTAATTCCTATTATTAGAATAATTATTTTATGGGTAGCGTTTAAAATGACATCAGCAGTTTGTGAAGTTGTTGCAGATGGAAAAATTGTTAAATTAATAGATCAAATTGCTGATAGTTATAAAATTTTGCTTGCTATTTTAATTTCAGTTTCAGTAATGTTTGTTGTTGGAATAACAATTGTTCTTAAAATAACTAATAGTGCACTTATGTATAGATAAATTTTGTTAAGAGGAAAGTAAATGATAGGAATAATAAGAGGCTGGTGCGAGGGAATAATAATAGCAATAATTATTTCTGTAATTATTGAATTACTTATTCCAGAAGGAAATAACAAGAAGTATGTAAAAGTTGTAGTAGGAATATATATTATTTTTGTTACTATAAATCCAATTCTAAAATTAATAGATTATGATTTTAATTTTGAAGATTTTTTTAATTTAAAAACAGAAGAAGTTTCTATTAATTTAGATAGTGATATAAAAGATGTGTATATTTTAGGAATTGAAGAGACAATAAAAAAAGAAATTGAAGAATTAGGATATAATGTAAATTTTGTAAATGTACAAGTTGATAAAAAATATGAAAATATTGAAAGTATTCAAATAAGTGTTACTAAGAAAGTAGAAAACACGATAGATGTTGAACCTGTTATTATTGGAGATACCAATAAGCCTAATCTTAAATATGATGATATTATAAAATTTTTAAAAGAAAATTATTTAGTAGACAAAGATAAAATAATATTTAAATAAAGGAGATTATACATGTTAGAAAAAATAAAAAATATTTTTAATAATAAAGAAAAGAGAATTGAAAATTTAGTTTCTTTTTTAGTTATTTTAGTAATAACTTTAATTGTAATAAATAAGATATTAAAAGGTGATAATAGTGGAGAAAGTAACGATTATAAAAATCAATCTGGCGTAGAACTAGCAAAAGAAACTATTAGTACAAATAGTGATGCTGATGATTTAGAATTAAGATTAGAAAAAATTTTAAGCAAAATAAATGGAGTTGGTAAAGTTTCTGTGCTGATTACATATTCAGAAAGCAGCACATTAGTTCCAATTTATAATGTAAGTAGTAGTACAAGTACAGTTGAAGAAAAAGAC
This sequence comes from uncultured Clostridia bacterium, assembly GCA_949746285.1. Lineage (GTDB taxonomy): Bacteria > Bacillota > Clostridia > TANB77 > CAG-508 > Scatovivens. The sequence goes on along the minus strand of CATJZH010000131.1, from coordinate 2,367 downwards.
ACTTCTGGTGGAACGAGAACCACTGAAACGCAAAATAATCAAAAAGATGTTATAACAGATGGAACTTCAAATGTTATAACAGAAAAAATGATAAAACCAATAGTTGAAGGTGCAATAATTACAGCACAAGGGGCAGAAGATTCGGTAGTAAAAAGTAATATAATATCAGCAGTTGAAGCAGTAACAGGAATTGCAACTCATAAGATACAAGTTTTTGAGATGGGAGATGAGTAGATTTGAAAATTAATAAAGAAAGAGCCAAGCAAATTATATTAACTTGTATAGCTTTTTTACTAATATTTGCAGGATATTTTAATTTTAATATGGATAATAATCATAATAAAAGTATAGAAGTTTCATCAGATACAAATGATGTTAATATTGGTGATGTACAATTAGTAAGTACAGAACCTGTTAATGAAGGGTGTGTAGTTTCAAATGATGAATTATTAGAAAATGAAAATTTAAATGAGGAAAAAAAGGAAGAACCAAATGATAATTATTTTGAAGAAACAAAGATAGAAAGAGATAGAATGTATTCTGAGATGTTAGAAACATATCAAAAAATTATAAATTCATCAGATACACCAGCAGACCAAAGAGCAATAGCTGCACAAGAAATTTCAAATATAACAAAAACAAAAAATGGAATAATGATAGCTGAAAATTTAATAAAAAATAAAGGTTTTGAAAATGTTGTAATTTTAATAAATAATGATACTGTAAGTGTAATTGTAAAATCTCCTAATTTAAATAAAGAGCAAATTTCAAAAATTCAAAATATTACTCAAAGAGAACTAGGAGTAAAAATAGCGAACATAAATATAAGCAATAAAATATAAAATACAGTTTATTCTGGTAAGATTTGATAAATGGTAAATTTTTCTATTTTATTTTATCAAATATTGCTAGAATATTTTTTATTTAAAAATCAATAATAAGAATATATGAAAAATTTTTTCATATATTTTGCTTATTATTAAACAAAATTTTATAAGCTCAAAGGGAATAAGCAATTATTCTTTGAAACTAGAAAGGGAATTAATTATGGCAAAGAAAAGTTTTATATGTGTTTTCGCTATAATAATCCTTTCTCTATGTTGTGGAATTTGTTTTGCGGCTGAAGAGGGTACTTCAGTAAATTTAGGAAATGAAATAATGCAATCTGTTGATAAAACAGGAGATAGTGTTCAAAATGTAGTTTCAGGAAATATTGTAGGTGATACAGCAAATACTTTAAGAGATGGTGTAAATAATATAGGAAATGGTGTAAGAGATGCTGGAAATATGGTAAAAGATGGAGTAAATAACGGAAATAGAGATAACAATAGAGACAATGGAGATTATAATGTAATGAGAACTGTAACAGAAGGAACAACAAATAACAATAATGGATTTGGTACAATGACAACAACAACGTGGATGTGGATTATTTTAGTGGTAGCTGCTGTTATTATAATTGCTGCTATATGGTATTATGCAACTCAAAATAACAGTTAGTAATGCAAAAAAGTATTATATAAAATTTATATAATACTTTTTTGATATTTATTTTTTTAATCTTATTAAAATTGCAATTGCAAATAATATAATTAGTACACCAATCGCAATTAAAATTATACATAATATATTATTTAATTGTAAATTTGCTTGTTCATAACTATTTACTGTTGAAACACTAGTTACTGATGATGGAGATAATGTAGATAATCCACTATTAGAAGTTTCATTTACAATTTCATTTTCCTCATAATCTTCATTTTCAGTAGTTGTATTTTGTGTACTTTCATTTCTAAAAGTATTATCAGAAGTAGCATTTACGTAATTAAAATTTAAAGTTAAGATTGTTGCTAAGACTAGTATTAAGAATATTTTTATTGTTTTAGACATAATTACCTCCTAAAATACGATATAAATATAATATACAAAAAAAACAAAAAAGTCTATACAAATTTTAAAAATTAAAGAAAACTTTTTTCAAAACTTGTAAATTTTTTTAAAAAGCGTTATAATATTTTTGTTAAAATATTGGGGTATCGCCAAGCTGCTGAGGTTGTTCGAAGCAAAGCGAGTTACAACCTCAGTATGTGGTCGTCAGAACTCTAACTTAATATTGGGGTATCGCCAAGCGGTAAGGCATCGGACTCTGACTCCGACATGCGTAAGTTCGAATCTTACTACCCCAGCCAGTGTTTTAGTCTGTAAATGTAAGTACATTAGATAATACATTTGCAGATTTATTTTATAATATTATAATATTATTATAAGGAGTAGTATATGGTAAATTTTGAACTATATAGAATATTTAAAATAGTAGCAGATGAAGAGAACTTAACAAAAGCAAGTGAAATTTTACATATTTCACAG
>CATJZH010000130.1 GCA_949746285.1 uncultured Clostridia bacterium | reverse complement strand
ATATATTTATAAATACATTACTTATTATATATTTATATTAAGTATCTTAAGATAGCTATAGATATAGCTATCTTAAGATATTTTATTTACTAAAAATCATACTTAATATTAACTTCATTTATAATTGATGATGCGCCATATTTAAATTCTACCCAATATGGGTGTTTAGCTTCTATTTTATTTCTTATTTCACCTAATACTGAATTATAATCTGCAACTTGATTAGATCCAGCCACATTATTCATAGTTGCAGTCTTATTACTAACTGTTCCTGTAGAATCGGCCTTATCAATTACAACATTTGGAACCTTAGCTGGTTCTTCTGTATATGTTTTAGCATTTGCAATTAATCTTCCTATTAAAGCTTTTACATTTGAACCTGTTTGTTGTCCTTCATAAGAAACAAATTGATTATTAAAAGCATCAATTTCTTGTGTTGATAATGATGTCATAGAATCATTAACTGTACTTTGTGCGCTATTGTATATAAACATACCAATAGCTATAATTAAAATAGCTAATAAAATTGCACCAGCTATTAAAAGTGCTTTTGAAGCATTCTCCATAACTTCTTCCTCCTTTAAAATTAAAATTTGTATTTTATTTTAAATTAACTAGATTTCTTTTTCTAGCAACATTAAAAACTTTAGTATTCTTTAGCTTCAAATGTCATAGATGCTATTTTACCTGTTTTTTTATGATACTGTATGTCTGTACATTTGAATCTAACTTGTCCAAAATACGCTACAAAAGAATTCATTCCTAAAGTATTTATTCTTTCCATTTTGTAGGTAGTTTCGTTTATAATCATTGTTACATATATTTCAATACTATTTTCATCATCTAATATATATAATCCTTCTTCATCTTTTGGAACCATATATTTCTCATTATTACTAATTGCTTTATTTATTAATGTAGTAATGTCTAATCCATTAAGATTGTCTTTATTATAATTTTCATATATTAAATTAAAATTTCTAACTTCTTCTTTTTTCTTTTGCAAATTCTTATAATTAATAGCAAAAATTCCTACAACTACAAGAATTATAAGCAAAATTAAGGCTAATATTTTCTTCATAAGCTCCCTACTTTAATTATATCATATTGGACATTTTTTTACAATATTTTTATTAAATGACTATTTATTTAATAATTAGAATTTGTCCTCATTGTAAATTCCATTTTTGAAACTTTACCGCTCTTATCATGATACTCTATCTTGTTACAATTAAATAAGTATTTATAAATTGTTCTATTATGTTCAGAATCATACCTAGTAGTAGCTAACGTATCATTAGTATTATTAGTTTCAACATGTAAGTCATCTAGATTTGCTGTTGCAAGTTTAAAAATTGAATCTTTAGTACTTCCAAAAAGTATTTCATTTTTTTGCAAATTTCTTCTATTATCTCCTGGAATTTTAAATTTTGCAGTATTTGCTGTAATTTCAATTTCAACTGTATCTGTAGGATCAAATTCAGTCTGTGCGTTCACACTATAAGCTAAGTTAGCTACTGAAATTAACTCCATTATTGTGTTTTCATCTTTATTATAAAGTTCAAATTTAGAATTATATAATTCTAATTGTTCTGATTGTTGCTTTTTATCATAGCTTTCACTAACACTAGAACCTGCCCTAAATACATATACAAATACTCCCATAAGAAGTACTCCAAGCATAACTGTTGCTGCCATTATTAAAGCTCTTGAAGCATTTTCCATATTTTTTCTCCCATTTAATTTTATATCCTATATTTCTGAAAAATATAATTCACTAACTCTTCCCGTAGTATTATTGTATTTTATCTCATCACATTTAAATCTTTTGGTTTTAAAATTGTATAATGCTGTTTCCCAAACTATTGTACTCCAGTCGCGGTATGTTCTTGAATCATTATTCTTTTTTGTTATTTTAAAATCTGTAGATGAAAAATTTAGTAAATTTTTTAATTGATTATCCTTAATAGAATAATAATTCTGTTTTGTTCCATCTTCCAATTCTATTTGATGTGTACCTCCATTTGGTAATATATACTTATCAGGCTTATCATCTAATTTTTTAGGTTGTGTGAATAATTTGTCATCTTTTGAAAAAGCCGTATAATATTTAGCCGCATTCAACTCCTCTATTCCTGCTATTTCAATTTTTTTAGTATTCGAATCTTCACTAAACCTTTGTTCCTCTTTGTTAGTAATTTCATCAAAATAATATACTGCTATATTTTCTTCCAAAGGTGTATTTATTTTTACATACACATTAACTGTAAATTCATTACCATATTTATTTCCAGATAAAAAACCATGTGTTCCTTCTACATATTTTAAATTATTACTAGCCGCTTTATTTAAGCAAGAAATAACATCAACACCATACATTGCAGATTTTTCATAAACTTCATATTCTAAGTTAAACTGAGCTAGCTGTTCTGCAGTTTCCATATTATCTTCTTGCTGTGGCCATTCACTAATTGTAGAGAAAAAATATACAATTAAAGATACTATTATTACAGCTAATAAAACTCCAGCTGCTATTTCTAAAGCTTTTGCAGCATTTTCCATATATTCTTACCTTTCTACATCATTGATGACATGCTAGCAAATGCAGAGGTCATACTTGTCATACCAATTACACATAATGGTATAATTAAATATCCAACAAATAATGATACCATTGGTGCAAATCCTATAACTTTTCCTATCATAGATTTTCTTGAAATATTTCTTTCGTTTGATTCTTTTCTTTTTTCTTGATGATATGCTCTTTCTGTATCTAACTCGTCAAAAGCTTCTCTAATCGGTATTTGCTCAACTGCTGCTTGTAAGCTTTCAACTATTCTAATTAATTGTTGGAATGATATATCGTTTTTAAGCTCTTCTAAGGCTTCCCAAGGACCACTTTCATAGTTGTTAACACACTTACTTATTGGTTCTCTAAATATATTAGAATATCTTTCTAACCATTCAAGTATCATTTCAACATTAACTCTTTCAATTTTCATAAGCATTAATATAATTGTTTGGAACTGCATTACTTCATTTTCCATATCCATTTGTCTCATAATTTTTTGGAAAATTAAAAGCCAAATTGGAATTTGATATGCAATTACCATTATTACTAATGCTATTAATACTTCAAACCATTTTACATATTCAGACTGAACTATTTGAAGTTTTTCCCAAATTCTATCTGTAATAGTTGCTAAGTCTTCTTCTGTACTACTTCCATATTCATCTGATTTTGCAACTTCCTTTGCTAATTCTTCTTTTGTTACACTATAATCATACTGGTATTTACGTAAAAACACATTGTCTTTTTCTGTTAATTCCATCGCTTTCTTCTCTTGCGATTCAGACATAGAACCTAATAAATCGTAATCAGAAGTTGGTTCTGTAAATTGGAAATTAATTGCCATTCTATGTGCTGCAGCAAGTATTATAACTGAACCTAGAAATGCAGCTACTGCGGCAGCCATTCTATTTATGTATAACCACTCCATTTTTAATTTTGAAGCAGAATCTTTTAATAATTGTACATTTTTTCTGTATTCTTTTGTTCCTTGTTTTGGAATAAAATAATCTACAATTTTTTTACCAAGTTTATTTTTATAAACTTTAGCTTGCCATGGATTATCCATGTTTTTAGCAGTATTTACACTACCATTATCTTTCAATTTTCTAGTAAGTATATAACATAAGAATGTTAAAATTATTAATGCAATTTGCATCATAAATCCGCCGGTACCATTATAAAATTGTCTTGTAAAAGAAAACTGTCCTATTGCCCAATTTTTAATTGTATCTAAAAATAGTATTGGTAATGCTGCTATCATAGATAAACTTTGAAATACATAATCTAATTTATCTCTTTTTAAAATTTCTATTTGCATTTCTTGTGTTATATTATTTAAATTCTTTAAATATAAAGACGCACCATCTTTATCTTTTCTATCACCAAATTCTTTTGTTAAATAAGACACTCCAGCAAATTCTTTTAAGAAACTATTTGGCGCTATATCATAGTATTTTTCAAGTTCTGTTTCAGGATCATCTGAAATTAGAACTTCATAAATCTTTTCTGCTTGTCTTGATACTTCTTTTTCATCATCTTGTGCTACATCATATATTGCTTCTTCAACCATATTAAATTCGTGATAAGCATGTCTTATTTCTGCAAAAAAATCTAATTGTTCTTTTAGTAATTTATTATCAATTCCGTCTACCATACCTTCTAGAAGTGTTTCGATAAAGAACAATTCAAATAGAAGTATTGAAGACATTACTAAGTAATTATTATGTGTCATATATATAATAACTATTGTAAGTGGTATAACAATTAAAACTGCTTTAAAAAGTATTTGAGCTACTTGTTTTCTAGTTAAATACTCATCTTCGAGGTTAATTATTTCTAGTCTTCTTCTTAATTTTAATGCATATCTTCTTAAAATTGGATTTTTTGTACATGTAATATAAAATTTTTGGAAGAAAACATCCATACTTAAAGCAGTATTTCGTGTACCTTCAACAAGTTGTCTTACATATCTGGTTTCTTTAGTTTGCATTTTTTTACTAATAGCTACATATATAAGTACTAGTAATACAAAAACGCCACCAACTCCACCAATAAAGTACAATAATACATTTTGTGACATCTAATTATTACACCTCTTTTCTTTTAGTTTTTATAATTATTCTTCATCCAAATCAAAGTTTTTAAGTTCTGTTGGTTTTCTTTTTATTTGCTGTGTTCCTGATGGTCTTGCCATGTTTGATGGTCTTTTTTTCATAACTGGTCTTTGCATTCCTGCTGCATTTGGATTTTTAGGTACTCTTCTTACTGCTGCTTCAGCAGGTGTTGCTGAAACTTCAGCTACTTTATCTGTTCTAAGATCATCTGGACCTTCAGATTTTATTTCTTTACCTTCTTCATCATATACAGCTAATTTGGGAGGTTTAATTCCCCAGTTTCTTTCTAAGAAAGCATCAAACGCTTCAACATCTGCATCATTCATATTTTCTCTCATACCTTTTATGTTTTCATCAGAAATTGGGTTTGTAAGAACATATGAATCATCAACAAATTCTAATACATTACGATATTTGTATAATTCTCTGTTTGTTTGTTTTGTAAAATATACTGTTGCATTATCAAAAAATTTATCAAATTTTCCTTCTAATGTTTTTTCTTTTCTATGGTCAAATGTATACTCATTTTTCTCTTCTACTGGTATACATTCTGTTATTCTTTCTATGTAACGTCTACCTCTAAAGTCTTTTACTAAATGTATGTTAAAGTTTAATACCTGTACAACCTGTTCTGCTGCTGTTTGTTCATCTTTAAACACACCTGTTCTTAACATTGAGTTACGAAGGGCTGTAACTAAGTTTGGAAATGTTTTAGCATGGTGAGTAAATAATGTAAACTTAGAAGCAACCTGTGCAGATTGAATCATCCAAGATGCTACGGGGTCTGTTGCAACCTCTCCGGATTATATTAACAGAACCGTCAGTTTTCTTTTGAACGTCCAAACAGTCTTGTCCAGAAATTGTTTCAGTCTCACGCATTGAAACTATGTTTCTTGTTGGATATATTTTTCTTAAGTGAAGCTCGAATGCAGTTTCTGTGATACGTAAGTTCATTGTTTCATATAT
>CATJZH010000129.1 GCA_949746285.1 uncultured Clostridia bacterium | reverse complement strand
TAATAAAATACTTCTATTATAAATCTTTTTTATTTTTTCATCCAAACTTTTTTCGTTTATATTTAATATATCATGATTTTTAACAAAATTATTCCAATATTCAATAGTATCATTTTCTAATCTATTTACATCTAATCTTTTTATTCTTTCAACTTCATTATCAATATTAAGAGTGCTTATTTTTTCATTTTTATTAACATATATAAATAATGTAAATTCTCTTTCTTCTCCTTGCTTAATCAAATTCAAATCATAATTAAGTGCAGAATCATTAGACATACCTATATAATCTTTTCCATTAATAATTCCTGTTCCTAAATTATTTAATACACCATTTATCTGTCTTCTAAAAAAACTTTCATTTGAAAAAGTACATACTGAATAATCGTGGTTATATTGAATTAATGTATCATTCTTTGTATAACCACTTGTATCATTGTTTAAATTTGTAAAAACTTTTGAATATGCTAATAAATTAATTTTTAAATCCATTTCATTTTCATTTTTTATTACATATCTTTTTATTAAAACATCTTCGTTTATTGGAACAAAATCTATTTGAGAAATTCGTATTTTAAAATAAGAATTATAAATTTCAGTTTTTAACAAATTTGTATTTTCTATATATTCTTGTGAATATGTATTATTTATATCATCATGCAAATAAATTAACATTGAATCATTTACTTTTATTCCCGTGTGAAATGTATCTATAAATTGTCTATAATCAGCTGAATCATATAATAATCTTATAAGCTCACCTTTTTTAGTAAAACTTGCTTTTAAATTTTGGTTTCCTATAATTCCATCATTAAAATACTTGTTTTCCATCTTTTTCTCCTATCTTTAGTATGTAATAATTTTAACATATGTTTGTTATTGGGCAAAAATGTCTTTTAGCTGAAACAAAATGCTTTGCATTTTGACTACTGAGGCTGTAACAATTAAAAATTTAACAGCCTCAGCAACAAACGTCCCTAATTGGACATTTCTTGAATTTGTTTTTGTATCTCTTTTACTCTTTCTTCTAATCTCTTTAATTCTGTATCTTGTGTGTCTATATCTTTCTGCATTATTACATTTGCCATATCTGTTATGTCTTCTTTCAATTCTTCTATTCTTTCAATTAAATCTAAACGTCTAAATTCATTCTTGTATGTTTCTACTTGTCTTGTTGTTTCTACAAGTACTGGTTCTTCATCTTTTATTTCATAACTTTCACAAAATTCTGGTATTATTACTTTACATTCGCTAGTTTCTTCGATTTTTTGTTTTAATACTTTTTGTCCTTCTGGCTCTCCATGTACTAAAAATACGTGCTTAGGTGGATTTGTAAATGAATATATAAAATTTAAAAGCCAAGTTTGATCTGCATGTCCAGAATAACCTTCAATATATTCTATTCTTGCATTTACCGCTATTTCTTCTCCAAATATTTTAACCTTTTTAGCACCATCTACTATACTTCTTCCAAGAGTTCCTGGGGCTTGATACCCAACAAATAATATTGTGCTATTTGGATTCCATAAATTATGTTTCAAATGATGTTTTATTCTACCTACATCACACATACCACTTGCAGATAATATTATTGCTGGTCCCATATCTTCATTTAATGCTTTTGATTCTTCTGCTGTTTGAGTAAATTGTAACCCTCTAAATTCTAAAGGATTATCTCCTCTTTTTATTTTTTCTTGAATTTCATCTTCAAATAATTCTGTATTTTTCTTAAATACTTCTGTTGCAGAAATTGCAAGTGGACTATCTACATATACTGGTATATTCATTATTTTTTCATATTTTCTAGCAAACTCTTCATCTTGACCTAAATCATCTTTTAACTTATCTAATTCATATAATATTTCTTGAGTTCTTCCTACTGCAAATGATGGTATTATTACTCTTCCACCATTATCTAAAGTTTCAGATACAATATCTAAAAACATTTTTGCTTTATCATCATTTTGCATATGAAGTCTACCTCCATATGTAGACTCCATAACAAGGTAATCTGCATTACTTATCATAGTAGGTGAATCTAAAAGTGGCAAATCATTATTTCCCAAATCACCTGTAAATACTATTTTTTCTGTTTTTCCATCCTCAGTTATCCATATTTCAATAATAGCAGAACCTAACATATGTCCTGCATCATTAAAACGTACACTTATATTATCATCTATTTCTACAATATCATCATATTCAACTGGTTTAAAAATTTCTAAACATTTATATGCTTCTTCTGCTGTATATAATGGTGGCAATGGTTCTTTGTTATCTCTCATTCTTTTTCTGTTTTTCCACTCAATTTCTACTTCTTGAATATGTCCACTATCTGGAAGCATTATTTCACATAAATCACAAGTAGCTTTTGTTGCATAAACATTACCTCTAAATCCCTCATTATATAACTTTGGTATTCTACCTGAATGATCTATATGTGCGTGTGTTAATAACATAAAATCTATATCTTGAACTTTATAAGCAAAAGGATCTGAATTCTCTAAAGATTCAGTTGCTTTTCCTTGATACATTCCGCAATCTACTAAAAATTTTTTACCACAAGCTTCAACTAAAAAATTTGAACCTGTAACCGTTTTTGCTGCCCCTAAAAAAGTTATTTTCATTTTTTCCCTCCATTAATTAAATAATTTTATCTTTCGGTTTTCTTTTACTTCTAAAGATTTTCTATTAACCTTTGTTCTTTTTCTACCTTGCTTTTCAAAAACTTCTTTATCAAAAACTCTAATAATAAGTCCTTCTTCTTCAGGTTTAACTGCTATTTTTATTTCTTCTAAATCTATTATTTTTGTATCTAAAGCATATTTTATAATATCAAAATTTAAATCTATATCCATGCTTATTATTCTCATACTTCCTAATTTACAAAGCATAGTAATAGCTTTTTTTAATATTTTATCTAATAGATCATCTAACTCTTCAATATCTGTTATATATTTTTCTTTAGAAATTTTTAATCTTTTATAATATCTAATTTCATATAAAATATTT
>CATJZH010000128.1 GCA_949746285.1 uncultured Clostridia bacterium | reverse complement strand
TTTTGCAACATTATGTGTATAATCTTCTGTTCTAACTAATGCTCCAATTTCATCTAATTTTTTAACAATTTCTTTTCTTGCAGTTAACAAATCCATACCAGCATATTCTAGAACTAAATTTCCCATTTTAAAGTCTTTATCAAAAACTTCTATTATTTCTAAATTATGTCTTAGTCCTGCTTGATAATCATTCATATCATGTGCTGGAGTTATTTTTACACAACCTGTTCCAAATTCCATTTCAACAAAATCATCTGCTATAATTGGAATTTCTTTATTCATTATTGGAAGTATACAAGTTTTTCCAACTAAATGCTTATATCTATCATCATCTGGATGAACTGCTACTGCTGTATCTCCAAGCATTGTTTCCGGTCTTGTCGTAGCTATTTCTATATAATCATTATCTGTTCCTGATATTTTATATCTTATATGCCATAAATGAGACGCTTCTTCTTTGTATTCTACTTCTGCGTCTGAAATTGATGTATTACAGCTAGTACACCAATTTACCATTCTTTTTCCCCTGTAAATTAATCCTTTTTCATATAATTTTATAAATTGTTCTAAAACAGCATCTGACATTCCTTCATCTAATGTAAATCTATTTCTTTCCCAGTCACAAGAACATCCTAGTTTACGTTGTTGCTTTTGAATAATTCCTCCATATTCTTCTGTCCAAGCCCAAGCTTCTTCTAAAAATTTCTCTCTTCCTAAATCAGCCTTTGTTTTTCCTTCTTTTGCTAATTTTTGAACTACTTTCATTTCTGTAGAAATTGATGCATGGTCACTTCCAGGAAGCCATAATGTTCTATATCCTCTCATTCTTTTATAACGAATTAAAACATCTTGAATTGTTCCATCTAAAGCATGCCCCATATGAAGTTTTCCTGTTACATTTGGTGGAGGCATCATTATACAATAGGCTTCTTTTGTTTTATCCTCTGATGGTTTAAAATATCCTTTTTCTTCCCAACTCTCATATAATCTGTCCTCAAAATCCTTTGGATTAAATTTGTCATTTAATTTGCACTTTTCACTCATAAAATACCTCCTTTATAAAAATAGTTTAATAGGTGGGTATTATAAGAATTTACTCGTATAATACAAAAAAGCTCTACCCATATAAGGGCAAAGCTTCTAACTTCTGCGGTACCACCTTATTTATTTATTTTAAAAATAAACATCTCAAACAAGTTTTTAACGTTACTTAAACGGATATACTTAAAGTTATTTTCGGTATATCAACTCCAAAGCTACCTTCAATTAGACTTACTATAAGAAGCTCTCAGCTAATACTTCTTTTCTCTTTTTAGCAGAAACTAATTTACTCCTCTTTTTCACAGTTTTTACAATTTATATTTATTATATTAACATAATCTTCTTTTTAAATCAATACTTTTAGAGTAATTTAATTCATTTCCACAGTACCAATTATAGAATTTATATCATCTATATTATGTTTTTTCATATAATTTTCTATACCTTCAATTACTTTTAAAGATGTTTCTGGATCTGCAAAGTTTCCTGCACCAATAGAAACTGCAGTAGCACCTGCAAGCATATATTCTATTGCATCATCACCTGTCATAATTCCTCCAATTCCTAAAACTGGTATCTTTACAGCATTTGCTATTTGATAAACCATTCTAACTCCTACTGATCTTATTCCAGGTCCTGAAAATCCTCCTGTATTTATTGCTAAAACTGGTTTTCTTTTATCAATATCTATTTTCATTCCAAGTAAAGTATTTATTCCAGAAATTCCGTCAGCACCTGCGTCTTCTGCCCCTTTAGCTGGCATAGTTATATCAGTAACATTTGGAGTTAATTTTACTATTAATGGCTTATCTGTTAATACTTTTCTTACTTGTGAAGTAACTGCTTTTACTCCTTCATATGATGTTCCAAAAGCTAAACAACCTGCTTGAACATTTGGACAAGAAAGATTTAATTCAACTCCATCTATATCTAATGTATTTAAAACTCTACAAACCTCAACATATTCTTCTATAGTATGTCCACAAGCATTTACTATAATTTTTGTATCAAAACTTCTAAGCCATGGTAAATCATTTTCAGCAAAATATTCAACACCTGGATTTTGAAGTCCTATACTATTTAAAAGCCCTCCTGGAACTTCACAAATTCTAGGTGCTGGATTACCTGTCCAAGGTACTATAGAAGTTCCCTTTGTTACAATTCCTCCTAATTTATTTAAATCAATAAATTGAGAGTATTCCCTTCCATATCCAAAAGTACCTGACGCAACTGTTACTGGATTTTTCATTTTAATTCCACATAAATTAACTTCTGTTTTCATATTACTTCTCCTCGAAAATATAGTTAGGTTTTTAAAGGAATAACCTATAAACCTTTTATAATTATTTTTTAAAAATTAAATCATTTATGTTTATATCTACTAATTCTCCACCTATATATCTTACTTTATAGTCTAACACTTTATTTTCTAAAATGTCTTCTTCACTATATAAAACATAACTTCCTAATTTGTCTTTTGGTATGCAATATCTTATTGTATCATCATATTCCATAAATTGTATTGGTGTCCATGTCTCTTTTTCATATATTGCATAATTGTGTATTCCTTCTGTATTAACTTTTACTTCTACTAAATATTCATTATCTCCAACTGCTGTGACTCTATCAAATCCATAATATTGGCAAATTAATGCATTTACTGGCATATGATAATTAAGTTCTGGAAAAAAGTTTGATATATTTATATAATCTTCTGCATGTATCCAATTTAAGTATTCAAATTTACTAACTAACACATCTTTTTCACTTTTATTTAGAGCATCTTCATATTGTGCAGTTACCTTCTCTTTATATGGTATTAAATAATTTATTTGGGCAAGTGTACTTGGTGAAAAGTGTCCAAATACTAATAAACCACATAAAATTGATATAATTGCTATTATAATATTATACTGTTTAAAATGTTCTGCTATAACAGTAATATTTTTTGAAAAAATTATCATAAACATTACTTCATATGCTAGAAAAGCTCTTGGTGGAAAATATGATATAATTGCCATTGGCACTGTTGCAATTAATGCAGGTAATATAAAATGAATTAATTCTGTTTTTATAAGTGAATAATCTAATTTTTTTATACTACTCATTTTTTCTTTTTTTAATAATTCAAAATTTTCTACTATAAATACAGCTATTATACTAATTATTACAGATATTAAAACAAATTTATTATCTTTATAGTTTTGAAGGAAATTCCAAGAAAATACTGTATTTTCAGAATCCATCCTTTTAAAATTTCCTGGTGCAAAAATTGTTGCTAAAGCTCCTAAGCAAAACATTATAAAAATTAAAACTGTTACAATTTTCTTTTTATTTTCAAATTTTATAAATTGTTTTATTTTAAATAAGAATAAACAAACTAAAAATGCTCCTCCTACAAAAGCTATATTTTCATGTGTAAATCCTGTTATAAAAGCAAAAAATGTTAAAGCAATTTTTTGAAATACATTTAGCTCTTTTTCTCCTATAAAATAATTATAAAAATAATAAATAAAAATTACTAAACAAGTACTTGGCCATAAATAATTAAATGATCCGCTTATCCAAGCAAATTTTTCACCAAACATTAAACTAAAACTTAAATATCCAAATACTGATAAAATTCCAAAATATGTTGTTTTTTTATTTAGAACTTTTGTTATTACTAATATAAAAATTAAAAATATTAAGGTATTAACTATTTCATATGTTATTGGTGGTAAATTTCTAAAAACCCCTATTAATACATGTGGTAAAACTCTACCTGTCCAATTATTATAAAAAAACTTTCCTGTTTCTAAAGCATTTGCTATACTATCAACTTTTTTTTGATAATTGCAACCTTGCACATATGAATAATTATAATCATCTGGACTTAGTAATACAGAATGACTAATTAAAAACATACTAATTAATATTATTGCTAAAAGTCCAATTTTCGCTAAAATTTTTATTAAATTAATAATCTCTTCAATTTTTATTTTTTTTCCAAAAATATTAATTTCTGTATTCATAACTAACTCCTAAATCTCTACATCTTTTGCGTTAAATACTGGTCCTTCTTTACAAACATGTAAATACTTAAAATTCTCTCCATCTTTAACCTTAACAGCACATCCTAAACAAGCACCTATTCCACATCCCATTCTTTCTTCTAAAGAAATTTGACAATGAATATCTTCTTGTGTTGCAAATTCTTTAACAGCCTTAAGCATTGGTAATGGTCCACAAGCAAATATCATATCTGGTTTTTCTTTTTTACAATCTTCTTTTAGAAAATTAATTGCAAAACCTTTTTCTTTATAAGAACCATCATCTGTAGTTAGAACTAATTTATTAGAAACTTCCTCAAATTCTTTTTCTAATGTAACTAAATCTTTATTTCTAAATCCCATATACATTGTTACATCTGCTTTATCTTTTAGCTCTTTTGCAAGTTCATATAATGGATATGTACCAATTCCCCCACCAATAATTGCAACTTTACCATATTCTTGTACCTTAAAAGTGCCAAATCCAAGTGGTCCCATTATATCTATTAAATCTCCTTCTTCTCTTTCTGCTAAAAGTTCAGTTCCTCTTCCTTTAACTTGAAAAATAAATTCAATCATATCTCCATTAATATTAAAAATACTAATAGGTCTTCTTAAAAAAGGCTCTCCTGTCTCGGAAACTTTAGCTTCCAAAAATTGACCTGGTTTTGCATCTTTTGCAATATCTGGTGCTTTTACAGAAAATTTGTAAATCCCATCAATAATTTTCTCTTTTTTTAATAATTCACATTTTACTTTTACTCTCATAATTCCTCCTTTTGTCCCATTTGGGACGTTTGTTTTTGGACATTTTTGTCCACTTTTATACGTATGTTCAGTTAGATACATATTAAAAAAACTTAACTGCGTATTGAGCTTTAAACTCTTTATTTGGTTTTAATTCAATTAAATTATCTTTTTCTTCAAATACTCCATTAGAATCGATCTTATCTGCTGTACTAAACCACGGTTCTATACATATAAATGGTGCTCCTGGTTTAGACCAAATAGCTAAATCTGGAAAATCTTTAAAAGAAAATGATAATATAGTTTTAGTTTCTGTTTTTAAATATACTCTATCTGATTTTAAATTTTTCATAATTATAGCATCATTATCAAATATTTTTCTATCTAGAAATATTCTATTTTCTTTTAAAAATTTTCTTCTTTCTGGTTTAGTTTTTAATAATCCATTTTCTAATTGATAAAATTCTACTTCATCTTCAATATCTTCAAATTCTAATCTATATTTGCCACTTGAATAATCACAAACAAAAGCTGGATGTCCACCTAAGCCGAATTCTATTAATTTATCATCTGCATTTACTACTTTATACTTAGTTATAACTTCATCTTTTTTTACTTCATATGAAACATATAATTCGAATTTATAAGGAAATTTTGACATTGTTTCTTCATTAGACTTTAAAACATATGAATTTTTTCCTATCTCTTCAAAGTCCATATCTCTTGCAAATCCATGTTGTCCCATTTCATAATCTTTTCCATTTATTTTAGTTTTTCCATCTTTTAGTTTTCCAACAATTGGGAATAATATTGGACTGTGTCTATTCCAAAAGTTTTCACCATTATGCAATTTTTCAAATCCATTAAAGTTAATAGATACTAGTTCAGCTCCTCTTTTTACTGTTTTAATTTCTAACATTAGGCTATCTCCTTTTATCTTTCTCTTGATTTTGTAATTAATCTTTCTGGTCTAAAAATTTCCCAAGGCTCTATTTTTCCATTCTTCTTTATTAGATACAATTTTAATTCCTAAAAATGGATTTAAGCTAGGTAAATGTTTTTCTAATAGAAGCATTCATTTGGCTTTTCCATATAGCATTATTCTTTTCTTCTCTTGTTCTGTTTCTGAAAATTCTTTCGATTTTGCCTTATATAACTCACTAAAATCTTTTCCTATAACTTTAAAATTTTCTGGAGCTTCAATTTCAAAAGGAACTAGTCTATTATTTTCAACTACATTTAATTCTACTCCAAAAACATTTAACCCATCTGCAGCTAGTTCTTCTTGCCTTTCCCATAAAGGTATTAAGACTTCCTTTTGCATCTTTTCAAATAATTCCAGATCTATACCTGTCAAATATCTTTTTGGAAAAACTTTCATTATTTCTTTTTTTCTATATGGATATTATTTTATAAGAAATGCCATTCTTTTAATTGCTGTTTTGATATAATTAGACTGTGTAGTTTTTTGTATATGATATCTTTCTATAGCATCTTTTCTATATATCTCTGACTTTTCTCAATGTATTATCCAAGTCTCGTGTTCTGCTTCTCCTTTACAACATGAACCACAATCAAATCCAGGTCCTACATATCCTATTTTTACATCTTTCCAATTTTCAAATACTAATAAAAAACCTCCTTTAGTATATATTCTCTCATTTGCATTAGGTTCTAATTCCACACAAATAAAATATGGATTATTTACTTTTTCTCGGTTTTCACTTATATAATCAGCTATATCTTCTTTTTTTCTTGTGGCACCATGAATGTTTGGCATATCTGTTCCCACTTTTGTATCTGTTCTACAAGTTACTATTTCAGGAAATTTATCTTTTATTCTTTCCCACCCTCTAGCGTATTTATAATATAACATTGTTTATTAGCATCAAGATGTGGTAAATATTTTCTAATTAATTTTATTCCTTTAGTCTTTTTTAATTTATTTATAGAAGAATTATCTTTTGTGTCATATATATTTAAAATCATTTTAATTCTCCTTTATTTTATTGCTGAATTTAACTCATCTCTCATTCTAATTGTTTCTGCTCTAGTTGCTTTTGCATATTCTGCATCTGAATAAGTGTCTTTCCATCTATCAGATTTATAAGCACACATCAAACTTCTTGAAGCATTTACTATTCCACCTAATCCATCTTTAAATCCTAAAGCTATATCTTCTGCTTTTCCACCTTGTGCTCCATATCCTGGTATCAAGAAATAAGACTTTGGCATAATTTCTCTTAATTCTTTTATTTGAATTGGATAAGTTGCACCTACTACAGAAGCAACTGAACTATAACCATATTCACCCACTAAATCTTTTCCCCAAGTATTTACCAATTCTGCAACTTTTTCATATACTGTTTTGCCATCTTCTAATTTTAAATCTTGTAATTCACCTGATGATTTATTTGAAGTTTTTACTAATATAAAAATTCCTTTATTATATTTTTTGCAGTCTTCAATAAATGGTTTAACTCCATCTATTCCTAAATATGGATTTACTGTTACCCAGTCTATATCGTAAAAGCTTTCGTTCTTATCTCCAACTAAAGTTTCTCCTAAATATGCATTTGAATATCCAGCAGCTGTAGTTCCTATGTCACCTCTTTTAATATCTGCTATAACTACCATTCCTTTTTCTTTAGCATATTTACAAGTTTCTTTAAAACATTTCATTCCTTCAATTCCAAACATTTCATAAAATGCTATTTGAGGTTTTACTGCTGGAACTATATCATATGTATTATCTATTAGAGTTTTGTTAAATTCTAATATTCCTTCACATACACTTTTAACATCTGTTCCATATTTACTTTTTATACATTCTGGTAACATATCATATCTAGGATCTAATCCCATAACTGTAGGATTATCTTTTTCTTTTATTTTATCTATTAAAATATCTATTGCATTTCTCATTTTTATCTCCTCTAATTTATAACATACGTTAATTTGTGGACAAAAATGTCCCATAACAAACGTCCCCTATTGGACATATACTACCCTTCCTGATACTAATGTGTATTTTACTTTTCCTTTTAATGTTTTATTTATCCAAGGTGTGTTTTTTGACTTTGATACTATATTTTCTTTTAAATATACATATTCTTCGTTTGGATTAAATATTGTTAAATCCGCTACTTTGCCTTCTGCTATTTCTCCTCTATCTATTCCTAATAATTTTGATGGATTATATGACATAACTCTTACCATATCTAAATATGATATATAACCTGGTTCTACTAAATTTGTAATTGTTGCTCCTAATGCTGTTTCAAATCCTATAATTCCATTTGGTGCTTTAGCTAGTCCTTTGGCTTTTTCTTCTTCTGCGTGTGGTGCATGGTCTGTTATTATACAGTCTATTGTTCCATCTTTTATTCCTTCTATAATTGCTTTTTTATCTTTTTCTTCTCTTAATGGAGGATTCATTTTTGCATTTACATCTGATTTCAAAACTTCTTCTACTGTGAAACTATAATAATGTGGACAAGTTTCACAAGTTACTTTTACTCCTCTTTGCTTTGCACTTCTTATCATATCAACTGAAGTTTTGGTACTTATATGACATATATGTGTATGTAAATTATTAGTTTCTGCTATAACTATATCTCTTGAAGCCATTATTTCTTCTGCTTCTGGTAATACTCCTCCAACTCCTAATTTCTCCGCTATTTCTCCTGCATTTATAGCACCACTTGATACTGATTTTTCTTCACAATGTTCAGATATAAAACTTCCTAATTTATTTGCCTCTATCATTGCTTTTCTAATCATTGCTGCATTTTCTACTGGCATTCCATCATCTGAAAATGCAATAGCTCCTGCTTCTAGTTGTGTTTTAAAGTCTACTAATTCTTCTCCTTTTTCTCCTTTAGTTACACTTGAAAATGGAAGTACATTACATAAATTAACTCTTTTTGCTTCTGCTATTATTTTTTCCAAAACAATAGCGCTATCTGGTGTTGGATTTGTATTTGGCATAGGACAAATAGTAGTAAATCCCCCAGCAACAGCGCTTTTAGATCCTGTTTCTATAGTTTCTTTGTGTTCTCCACCTGGCTCTCTTAAATGGCAATGCATATCAACCATTCCTGGCATAATATATAATCCAGTGCAGTCAATAACTTTATTCTCTGATACTTCTATGGTTTCAGCAATTTTAGAAATCTTGTCATTTTCAATTAGTACATCTAATTTTTTTTGTGTGTTACTTGCATAGTCTATTACAGTTCCGTTTTTTAATAATATGCTCATTTTATATCCTCCCTAAATAATTTTTATCATTTTATCATCTTTGTATTTCTTTTTCAATATAAAATTTAAAAAGGAAACCACATTTAAAATAAACTGTGAACTGGAACAATTAGGGAAACTCATTAATTGACTTTTTAATATTTTTACTATATTATATACACAAATTAGTTTTAATAATTAAATATCATTATACTTACTTTTAGAAAAATTAATTTATACAAAAAATTGGAGGTAAATTATGAAAGATTTAATGTCTTTATTATTTGAAACAACTGCTTTTAAAGTAGCTCCTGAAAATAATCCTTTTTGGTACACATCAGGAAAAATTGGACCATACTTTATAAATGCAGATTATCTTTTTGGAAGCGAAGAAGATTCAAAAAGTTTACTATCTTTTATTGATAATGAACTTGCAAACGAGGATAAGAAAAATATACCATCACATATTTTCTCAAAAACTTTTCTTCACTACAACAAATGTGCTATTTATAAATTTGTTATTGATTCTATGGTCGAATATATAAAAGAAAATATAAACGTAGATGAAATTGATTACATATCTGGTGGAGAAAGAAGAGATTGGTACTTCTCTAATATAATTGCTTATTTCTTAGGAAAACCTCATGTTACAATATATAAGGATTTATCAACTGTTGTTAGTAATAGTGATTTCTCTGAAAATGATTATGCTACATCAATACCAAATAAAAAATTCTTGCATATTGCAGACCTTTTAAATAAAGCATCTAGTTTTACTAGAGCTTGGATTCCAGCAATTCAAAATTTGGGTTCTAATATTGTTTGGAGTGCATTTGCAGTTGATAGAATGGAAGGTGGAACACAAGTTTTAACTAATGGTGAAGTAAAAGTTTTATCTTTATTACAAATTGATAATGCCTTATTTGAAAAAGCTTTAGAATTAAAAGTTATAAATAAAAAACAATTAGAAGTATTACAAAATTTTAGAAAAGATCCTGATGGATCTATGAAACAATTCTTAATAGATCATCCTGAGTTTATTGAAAATTCTTTAAAATCTGATAATCCTAAAACTCAAAAAAGAGTTCATCTTTTATTAGACCAAAATATTTATGGATTAAATAACTAATATATACACAAACAGAGCTCCTTAAGCTGGAGCTCTGTTTGCATCTGAAAATCAGTCTCTAACTCTACTTCAAGCTATCTACAAATACCCTAGCCTCCTGTAAGTTATTCACTTCTATGGTACGCCCTAAATACATGAGCAATACCTCGATGCCATCAAATTCTTTGGCAGTTGAGACAATTCCAAAAATGAACAGCTGTAAGTTCGAGATGGTTTCATTATCTATTTTATAGATAACCTCACCATTTCCCTTTCGTTCCCGAACCTGTCTTTTTGAAAAGTCCCAGAACTCAATACCCAGATTCCTACGATCTGTAAAAGGAGTTCTTTCGCAAAATTCCGCTGCCACCATCAATACGTTTCTCCGTGCCAGCTCCACAGGCTTGTTATCATATTCAAGCTCTGCCATCCAGCATTTTTGGGGGTTAGGGATTTCTGTTTTCTTCTCAATTTTTACTCTGATTCTCATTTTTTCTTCTCCTTCTTTACATCTTATTTTATAATCATCATCCAAAAAACAATGTTGCCGTTTTTCAGATGTAATTAGAGAGATAAATTCCTAACGCAAGTTTTTCTTGCTACCTTTAATTATACTACTTTGAATCGTATTTTTCAAGTTTCGGAAATTTTTATAAAATACTATTTAATTAACTAAACTTTTACTTTAATGTGTTGTATATTTTTAAATTTAAATAAAAAATTACAAAAAAAGAATATACGACCTTCACTTCGTATATTCAGACAGAATGACTAGCTTTACATTAAAAACATTCTGTATTTGTATTATAATACATTTTTAATTATATTTCAAATATCATATATTTATTCATTTGCTAAATCTGAGGATGCATAATTAACTCTCCTAGTTCTTCTTCTTCACCATATTTATCAACAAAATATATCATATATTTTGTATCAATTTTTTTTATTTTGAATACTTTAGTTCCATTTCCTTCTGAACCATTTTTATTAACTTCATACGAAACAATATCTCTATTTAAATATTCTGTATTTATATAATATTCATTTGCTACTAAATTATCATTTATATCTTTAAGTTCATTTATGTAATTATTTTCCATAAGATATGTCCAAACTGCTTCTTCCGTATATATTTCATCTATATTTTTACCATTTTCTTGAGCATACTTATAGTCTCCAAAATATTTCTCTTTTATTACTAAATTTAGTTTTTCAACAACCTCATGTTTATTATATTCGGTATCTTCAGCCTTATATTGACTTACTATTCCGTCATTTCCAAAAATTTTATTTATTGCAAATATAGCTATTGCTAAAAGTATAATTATTGTGATAATTAACCCTATTATAGAAAATCCCTTTTCTTTTCTCATAATAATTCCCCTTTTTCTTTTGCCTTTTTTACAATAAAATTATATAATCTTTTTCGAAAAATTTCAACATTTTTCTCGTAAATACGTAAAAGATTTTTATAAAATCTTTACATTTTCTTCTAAAGCAATTTCTTTAAATTCTTGTAATATTTTATCAGTTAAAAATATACCACCACAAGGTTTTATTTCTTCACTTTCTGTAATTTCTAGTTTTACATTTGCTCTATCTCCACTAAAAAATTTTATAGCACCTCTTAATTTTTGCTTTTGATTTTCATCTAAATTTGTAATATTTATATTCAATGTTTTAACTCTATTCAACTCTTGTGTTTCATTAGTATCGTCTTCTGAAAACTCTTTTACTATACTTGCCACTATTTTTACTGGCTCATCTTCTCTAATACTAATTCTTCCTTCAACAAATATTATATTATCATTTACTAAAAAATTACTTGCTTTTGCATAAACACTATCAAAAATAATTATTTCAGCAGTTCCATAAAAATCTTCCAAATTCACAAAAGCCATAGTAGTATTTTTTCTAGTAAATTTTTTTGTAACTTTTGAAACTACACCAACAAATTTAACATTTTGTCCATCCTTATAATCTTTTGTTATACCAAATTCTGTTAACTCTTCATTCATTTTAATCATATTTAATGTTGATATATTAGTCTGTTTTTCAACAGCTTCTTTTATCTTATCTAAAGGATGTCCAGAAATATATACTCCTAACATTTCTTTTTCTAATATTAAAAGTTCCTTTTCTGGCATTTCTTCTTTATCAATAAATGTGTATTTTTGAGCTTCTATTTTTTCTTCATCTTCTTCTATTAAATCAAACATTGATACTTGATTTTCTATTTTATTTCTATTTTCACTATTTATAGTATCTATGATTCCTTCAAAAGATGCTAAAAGAGTTGCTCTATTCTTCCCTAATTCGTCAAAAGCTCCCGCTTTTATTAAACTCTCAATACATTTTTTATTTACTGATTCATTTTTTACTCTTTCACAAAAAGATGCAAAACTTTCAAATTCTCCATTTAATTCTCTTTCTTTAACAATTGCATCTATAACTGCTACACCAACGTTTTTTATGCTTCCTAGTCCAAATCTTATTTTACTATCTGAAACAGTAAATTTTGTATGGCTTTTATTTATGCTAGGATTTAATATTTCTATTCCCATATCTTTACAGTCTTGAATATATACAGGAATTTTATCTAAATTTCCTAAAAAACTATTCAATGTTGCAGCCATTAGTTCTTCTTTATAATATGCTTTCAAATAAGCTGTTCTATATGATATAACTGCATATGCAGCTGCATGTGATTTATTAAAAGCATATTTTGCAAATTCAGACATTTCATCAAATATTTTATTTGCAGACTCAGCATCTATTCCATTTCTTACACAACCTGGAACTTCTATATTTCCAGTTTCATCAACTTGACCATTGATAAAAACATCTCTTTCTTTTTCCATTACATCAAGTTTCTTTTTACCCATAGCACGTCTTACTAAATCCGCTCTTCCTAAAGAATAACCTGCTAAATCTCTAACTATTTGCATAACTTGTTCTTGATATACCATACAACCATAAGTTACATTTAATATCGGTTCTAATGCTGGATGTGTATATTCATTATGTCCTGGATTTAATTTTCCTTTAACATACCTTGGAATTTGATCCATTGGACCAGGCCTATAAAGTGATACTCCTGCAACTATATCTTCAAAGCAATCTGGTTTTAGTTCTTTCATAAATGAAGTTATACCACTGCTTTCAAACTGAAATATTCCAAAAGATTTTCCTTCTTGCCATAATTTATAAACCTTTGGATCATCCATTTTTTCATCAAATACTACATCTATTCCTCTATTTTGCTTTATAATTTCTAAACAATTTGCTATAACACTAAGAGTTCTTAAACCTAAAAAGTCCATTTTTAAAAGTCCTAACTCTTCTAATAAAACCATTGTATATTGTGCAACAACGTTTCCATCATTTGTACAAAGTGGTACATAAGTGTCTACCGGATCTTTTGTTATAACTACTCCACAAGCATGTGTTGATGCATTTCTTGGCATTCCTTCTAAACCTTTTGCTATATCTATAATTCTTTTTGTTGTTTCATCACTTTCATATTGTTCTTTTAATTCTCTATTTTCTTCTAAAGCCTTATCTATTGTCATATGCACTTCAAATGGTATCATCTTAGCTATTTTATCTACATCTGAATATGGAACATCTAAAACTCTACCTACATCACGAATAACACTTTTAGCTGATAAAGTACCAAAAGTTATAATTTGTGATACATGATCTTTTCCATATTTTCTCGAAACATAATCTATTACTTCTTGTCTTCTTTCATCTGAAAAATCTACATCAAAATCAGGCATACTTATTCTGTCAGGATTTAAAAATCTTTCAAAAAGCAAATTGTATTTTAAAGGGTCTATATCTGTTATTCCTATTGCATATGCTACTATTGAACCAGCACCTGAACCACGTCCTGGTCCTACTGGAATTCCAACAGATTTTGCATAATGAATATAATCCCAAACTATAAGATAATAGTCTACATATCCCATTTTTGAAATTATACCCAATTCATATTCTGCTCTTTCTTTTACCTTATCATCATAATTTTCTCCATATCTTTCTTTTATTCCATCCCACGTAAGTTTTCTAAAATATTGTTCATGTGTTTCAAATTCTTCTGGAACATCATAATTCGGAAGTTTAGTAACTCCAAATTCAAATTCAAAGTTGCATTTGTCTGCAATCTTTACTGTATTTTCAATTGCTTGTGGGACAGCTGAAAAATAATCTGCCATTTCTTCTGGCGTTTTTATATAAAATTCATCTGTTCCAAATCGCATTCTATCTTCATCATTCATTTTTTTTGCAGTTTGAATACAAAGTAAAATTTCATGATTATAACTATCTTCTTTTTTTAAATAATGCGCATCATTTGTAGCAACTAATGGTATATCTAATTCTTTTGAAAGTACAATTAATTTCTGATTTACCATTACTTGCTCTGGTAATCCATTATTTTGAATTTCTAAATAATAGTCTTCACCAAAGATTCCTTTATGCCATAAAGCAATTTCTTTTGCTTTATCTAAATCATCTCTTAATATAGCTTTATTTACGCTTCCTGCTAAACAAGCACTTAAACATATTAATCCCTCACTATATCTCTCTAAAATTTCTGTGTCTATGCGTGGTTTATAATAATATCCATCTGTAAAACTTAAAGATACTAATTTTATAAGATTTTGATAACCTGTTTTATTTTTTGCAAGTAAAATAAGATGTGAATAATCATCATCTATGCCAGATTCTTTATTTAATCTACTCCTTGGTGCTACATATACTTCACATCCTATAATAGGCTTTATACCTTCTTTTATACATTCTTTATAAAAATTTACAGCTCCATACATAACACCATGATCTGTAATTGCTATTGCTTTCATTCCTAGTTCTTTTGCTCTTTTAGGTAAATCTTTAATTCTACACATTCCATCTAATAAACTATATTCACTATGGACATGCAAGTGTACAAATTCTGGCATATGCATTCTCCTTTTTTTCTCTATTTTAAGAAAATATATCATAGTTTTTGATTTTTATCAATTATCAAATTCTATAATATTAAATACTTGTATAAAAAAATTTAAATTAAGTACCGAATGTGATTTAAGATATTTTAGAAATTATTATTTGATTTTATGGAAAGAGTTCATCTACTGATGGAAGGGTGCCATAAAATCAAATTAAAAATTCTTAAATATCGTATTGAACCGAGGTACTTAATTTAAATTTTTTTTATTCAAGTATTTAATTTAGAACAATATAATAATTTATAAAAATCAAAAATCTATATATTCTCATTTCTAATAGTATCAATAATATTTTGTTTATTGATTTTGTTTAAAGAATATTTCATAATAAGTCCAATTATTAAAAACACAAATAATGTAGCAATTATTATTGCTGTTATTGGAAGCTTATATGCCATCTCCATTCCCTCTGAAAAAGCTTTGTATATAAAATATGAGCCTATACATCCAAGTGGTATTCCTATAACTAAAGATTTTATTCCATAAAAAATACTTTCTAATCTTATCATTCTATCAAATTCATTTTGTGTCATTCCTATTGATTTAAGCATTGCAAACTCTTTTTGTCTCAAATTCATATTCGTAGTAATTGTATTAAATATATTAGTTACGCCAATTAGACTTATTACTGCTATAAATCCATATAAAAATATTGACACTACTAAAACCATAGCTTGCTCACTTCTTTGAGCCTCCTCATAGTCTGAATATCCTATTTTTTCATATGCTGGATTAGAAATTTTTAATGATGATAACTCCTCTCTAAGCCCTGTTGTATCATTTGACATTATATACATTCTATTTACCTTATAATCAAATTTCTCCATCATTTTATCACTTATAATTATACCTGTACTTTCTTCAAGTCCCATAGGTGCTTCTTCTGTTCTTTTTTCTATTTGTATATCAAAAATCTTATTTGTTTTTTCATAGTTTTCATCAAGTAAATTTAATGTTAATTTATTATTTTCTATATTATATAAATTGCCATTAATCTTTTTCTCATCTTTAAAATACGTAAAATTATCTAACAAAATTCCTTTATTTTCATACTTTTTAGGATCTTCTCCTATTTGTTTTACAAAATCATTAAACTGTTTTTCTCCTATTGCAATAACTCTTTCTTCTATATCTTCTGAATCTTGAAAATACTCTTTTCCAAAATCTGATAAATATTCTGGTAAGACAGATACCTGTATTGTTTTATGAATACTGTAATCATTTATTTTTTCTGATTTTGCAATTTGATTAAATAGTTCTTCTGTATCTCTATTTTTTTCTGGTCCTCCATATAAAGCAAAATTAAATTTTTTATTTTTATAATATTCATTAGCCATTTTAAATCCAAAATCAATAAAAGATGAAAGAGAAATAAATATTGTTATACTTACTACTAATGATATTACAGTTGTTCTATATTTTCTTTTATTTCTTTTTAAATTTTTATATGATATATCTCCACCAACTTTAAAAATGGTTTTTATTAATTTTGAACCTTTTAATTTTTTTGATTTAATTTTTATTTCATCATTATTTCTTATTGCTTCAATTGGAGATGTCTTTGCTGCTTTTCTTGCAGAAAAAATACTTGAAAAATAAATAGTAATTGTTGAAAATAATATTGTAATTAATATTGGAAGATAAGGAACACTATACATGAATTTTATTCCATCTAAAGCTTCTGCCAATATATAATTCATAAGATGAATAAGTACAAAAACAGCAAACATTCCACATATTACACCAAGTGGTATTCCTATTATTCCAAGAACAAATCCTTCAAAAAGCACATTTTTCTTTATTTGCTTTGATGTTGCACCTATACTTGAAAGTATTCCATATTGTTTTATTTTTTCTGTAATCGAAATAGAAAAACTATTTTTTATAACAAATATACTTGAAACTATTATTATAACAATAACTACTCCACTTACACTATAAAGCATACTCATTGTACTATCACTTAAAGCTGCTCCTTCCCACCTAAGCAAACTTATATTATAATCACACTCATATTCATTTTCTATATCAGCTAATATTGTTTTAGTCTTTTCTTTATAATCTTTAGAATCTTTAAATTTTATAAAAATAGATGTATTCGTTTTTTCCTTATTATCTAAAGTTACTACTGTATAACCTGGTGACTGTCTATCTTCAATAAATGTTGAAGGTCTTTCTATTATCCCAACAATTTTATATTCTTTATCATAAATTTTATTTAAAATTTCTTCTTTATCTTCTGTAAATATAGTTCTTTGGTTTAATTTATATCCATCAGAAATTCTTTCTGATACTTCTAATTTTATAGTTTCTCCTATTTTTAAGTCTATTCCACCATTAGTTTTTATGTGTTTTGAAATAACAATTTCATCTTCATTTTCTGGAAGCCTTCCTTCTACCAATTTCAAATTATTTAATAATTCTTTTTCCATACCTACCAAACATATATATGGTTTATATTCATTTTTCGAAGCTTCCAAATTACTGTATCCTTTATATTCGTATTCCAAAACCTTTTCTATTTCTTCATTTTGTTTTATTTTACCTAAGTCTTCTTTCTGAATATCATATATTATTGTATGAAAATCTCCATATTCTTGTTTTGCATATTCTACTAGAGTTTTCTGAAAACTTGTAACCATTCCTGCTACTGCACAAATTAATGCTGATGACAGCATTATGCCTATTATTGTTACTATTGTTCTTTTCTTATTTAAAGATAAATCTTTTATTACAAATTTCTTTAAAATATTCATTTTTAAATATTCCTTTCATCTGAAATTATTTTTCCATCATCAATAGTTATAACTCTATCTGCCTCTTTTGCTATTTTTTCATCATGAGTTATTACTATTACTGTTTGATTATATTTTTGATTTGATAATTTCAAATATGAAATAATTTCTTCTGAAGCTTTACTATCTAAATTTCCTGTTGGTTCATCAGCAAGCATTATAGCCGGATTATTTATTATAGCTCTTCCTATTGAAACTCTTTGTTGTTGACCTCCTGATAACTCATTTGGTAAATGTTTTTTTCTATCTTTTAATTTTAAAGTTTGTAATAAATCATCCATTTTTCTACTGTCTACATTCTTCCCATCTAACTCACAAGGAAGTGCTATATTTTCCTCAACATTTAGTATTGGAATTAAATTATAAAACTGATAGATTATTCCTATATTTCTCCTTCTAAAAATCGCTAAGTTATCACTTTTCAATTTATAAATATCAGTTCCTTTTATTTTTACTGTACCTGATGTTGGTCTATCTACACCACCTAATAAATGTAATAATGTACTTTTGCCACTTCCACTTGCTCCAATTATTGCAACAAATTCTCCTTCATTTACTGAAAAAGAAATATCATCAACTGCGTTTACTTTATTTTCTCCCTTACCATAAGACTTCTTTAAATTTTTAACTTCTAAAATCCCCATTTTTCTCTCCTTAATTTATGAAATTTTTAATAATTTTTTATTAGGCACTTCTCTTAAAGCTGTTATTTCTCTTTTTTCCATAGCTTTTTCTATACTTATTATTCTGCTATGTTCTATACTTTCCCATTTTACTTGCTTTTTCAAAACAGCCTCAAAATTAATTGGTATCCAAGAAAAAATAAATAATGGTAACAACAAAATTCCTTTTAAATTTTTTCTTATCTCTTTTTTAGCAAATTTAGTAATTATTGATGACACAATAATCATTGCTAAATAACTTACAAGCACATAAATAAGTTTACTACTATAATTAATATTTATTTTTTCTAGGATTCCTAAGACTCCATACACCATATAAAATAAAGTTCCTACTATTTGCATAATTGGAGATATTATAAGAATTCCTGCATCTAAGATTTCAAACTTCCTAAAAGCTCCTTTAGATATATCTTTGTTATATATTTTTAAACATTCTAACATTCCTTTTGACCAACGTTTTCTTTGTTTATATGAATCTCCAAATTTTAATGGTTGCTCGTCATAAGTAATAGCATCTTCTACAAAACCTATTTTCACATTTTTTATAGCACATTGTACTGTAAGCTCTATATCTTCAGTTATTGTAAAAACATTATATCCATTTTCTTCAATAAATTCCTTTGAAATCATCATCCCTGTTCCATTTAAAAAACAAGATTTTCCTAAATTCATTCTTGCTTTATTAAAAAAGAAATTTTGTAACCAATAATATAATGAATGTGTATTTGAAATCCAAGTATCTGATGGATTTTTACTATCTCTATATCCTTGTGCCACTTTATATCCAGCATTATATGCATCATTCATTTTAGAAATAAAATCTGGATGTACAACATTATCACTATCAAATATTAAAAATGCATCATAATTTTTAAATTCATCATTTATTTTAGAAAAAGCAAGTTTTAAAACCTCTCCTTTTGAATTAATTTTTTCTTCGAATTTAATAATATTTACTTTTTCTATATTACAAATTTCTTCTGTTTTATCTGTACAATTATTTGGAAGTACAAAAATATCATATTTACTTTTATCATAATTTTGATTTTTTAGACTTGCAATTAAATTTTTTATTACTCTTTCTTCATTTCTGGCTGGTACTAAAATTGCAAATTTTTTCTTAATATCACTTTTTTGTATTTTTTTCTTTTTAAAAAATACTCCTGCCCCCATAATTCCAAAATATAGCATATACGTGCTTAAAATTATCTCCAATACTTTAAAAAAACTATCCATATTTTTTACCTACTTCCTTATTTTTTTAAAGTATAATTTATAAATATTAAGAAATTTTATATATTTTATTAAGTTTTTCTTAATTTTTTTCTTGACTTTTTGAGAAAATGCGTGTATACTAGAAAACAGTTCACAACACTTCGTTGGAACCTCGCCTAAAAGCGAGTATCGAAGAAGGAGGTGTTATTTGTGACGCATGCCGTGTTATTACTTATAATTATTCTTGCTGGACTTAAGTTCAAAAGTAGTTTTTCTACATTACGGACTTATAACACAGCAGTCTCCTCAAATGAGGAAAGAATTTATACTTTTGTAATGACGCCTTTCCGGCGATGGCGTCTTCGTCAAACGAAAGGTCCACGAGGTCCACCATTCTTAACACTTACTACCTTGGTTAGTATAGTATAATTAGAACAAAAGGTCTCGAATATGTTTTGGAAGTTTTGGAAGTTGGAAGTTTGACATAAACAATAACACTAGAAAAGTCCCTTGGCGTTGCTGAGGGGCTTTTCGTATACAAAAAATATAGGAAGCAAAATAGCTCCCTACTTTTTATAATATTTTAATTATTTCACCTAAATCTTTTGTTTGAACTTTAGGTATTTGAAGAATTTCAAATTTTGAAATTTTATCACCAAATTTTATTTCTACAACATCTCCTATTTTTACTTCATAACTTGGCTTTACTACTTTTCCATTTACAGAAATTCTTCCATTATCTGCTGCCTCATTTGCAACTGTTCTTCTTTTTATTACTCTACTTACTTTTAAAAATTTATCTAATCTCATACTTACTTCCTTTATTTAAAAATAAAATATTCTTTATATTTTTCTGCTAATCCTAACCATATATCATCATCATATAGTTTCATATATTTATATATTCCTTTTGCATTTTCTACTGATAATCTGCCATTTTTTTCAAACATAATTTTTTTGGCTTCTTTTAAAAAGTTTTGCCTTATGCTTCCTTTTCCACTTATTGCACAAAATGATAAATTCATTAGGACTGTATCCTCTTCTAAAATTTTGCTTTTTTTAATTTTTTCTTTTACTATATTTATATCATAATCTATAAGTTTTAATTCAACATTTTCTATTTTTCCATTATTTATTTCTAATATAACGTATTCTGCCTCGCCAATATAAAAAGGCGTTACTCCACAACATCCTGTATTTACTACTAATTTATTATTTATAGTTTCATACCACATTTTTTCGTGAGTATGTCCAAAAATTAAAGCATCTTCTTTTAAATTTTTAGTATAAAAATCTAACAAGTCCCTTTTTTCTCTATGTAGCTGTTCCTCAACTGATTTAGGTGAACCATGTGCAAATAAAATTTTTACACCATCATATTCCACAGTTAAACAGTGAGGAAGCTTTTTTATAAATTCTAAATTTTCTCTTGTAAGCTCATTATACATAAATTTAACATTTCTAAATTGAATATTTTTCCAATCATACTTATACTTATCATACTCTATAAGATATTGTTCCTTATTTCCCTTTAGAATTTTATTACTGTATTTTCTAACTAATTCTAAAGTTTCATTTCCAAAAGGTAAATCATTTACTAAGTCACCTAAAAAAACATAATCATCTACTTTATTTCTTTCAGCATCTTTTAAAACTGCTTTTAGAGCAACACAATTTCCATGTATATCTGATATAACTGCTACTTTTATTTTTATCACCTCTTCGTCTGAATTATAACATTATAAGATATGTTTTTCAAGATTATAAGCTTTTATAATAAATATACAATATTTTATCTAAATCTTCTATATGGACAAGTATTGTTATTTATATTTCCTGAATTATTCAAATTGGCAGTATATGCATTATCATCATTAAATGAATTTGTAAAATTGTTCTCTTCTACATTTTCATTATAAACATTTCTAACTATTGGTTCTGATAACATTCTTTCTTGAGCTCCAAAATTAGAATTGTTACAAAAGTCTCTTCTTTCGCATCTACAACATCTTCTTTCTGTATTACAACAATTTCTTCTGCAACAAATTATTGAAGTCAAATATGCTGCTATAAAAGATAGAATTGTATATGCTATTGCAAGAACTATAAGTTCTGCTGTTCCTCCTAAAGCAAAAGCAACTACCAAAAATATTGCAAAAAATATTCCTGCAACTTTTATAGGGTACTTTATAAATGTTTCTAAAATTACTGACAATATTATTATTGCTATTGGAATAGCAAAAAAAACTAGTAAAGTATTCATATAAATAAACCTCCAATCTATTTGTTTATTTATATATAATATTCCACTAATTTTTTTATGTGATTTTTATTAATATATAACTTCAACCAAACATAGTCCGTTTGCTGGAAGCGTTTTTCCTGCGTTTTCTCTTTTTTTACTTTCGATTATATTTTTTATTTCTTCTGGTTTTATTTTTCCTACTCCAACATCTACTAATGTCCCTGAAATTATCCTAACCATATTATATAAAAAACCATTTCCTGTAAGTTCTATATACACCCTATCTTCGTTTTCAAATACTTCTGCTTTATATATTTTTCTAACACTACTTTTACTACTTGTTCCACTAGCTTTAAATGCTTTAAAATCGTGCTCTCCTTCAAAATATTTAGCAGCTTCTTTCATTTTTTCTACATCCAATTTTATTGGAAAATGATACTCCATATCTCTATAAATAGCTGTACCATGCAATGAATTATTTATAGTATATCTGTACTTTTTGGATTTTACAGAATATCTACTATGAAATCTTTCTTCTACTTCTTCAGCACTTTTAATTCTTATACTTTTTTTCAATTTTGAATTAATAGCAAAAGGTATTTTATCTATTTGTATATTACTGTTAGTTTTAAAATTTGCTGTTTGTCCCAAACTATGTACACCTGCATCTGTTCTACCAGAAGCTATTAGTTCTATTCCTTCTCCTGTTATTTCGCCTATTGCCTTTTCTATTTCACCTTGTATATTCAATTTGTTTGGTTGCTTTTGCCAACCATTAAATCCTTTTCCGTCATATTCTATTATTAATTTTATATTTCTCATTACTATTCTCCGTTCATTTTTAGCACTTTTCACTTTATATTTTTTCTTTTTGTTTTTAATGTTGGTACAGCCTTGTTACAGCCTTGCGAATTTATTTTATTGTTCCAGTTAAATCCATCCTGTATTCCATTTCTGTATAACTTGCACGAATATCCTTTGAAAATATGTAATAATATTCTATCTAACATATTTAACTTCATATTGACCCTCCTTATAAATTTAATTTGGAGACATCTCTTTAATATATTATATCACTTTATGTAAATTAAATTAAGCATTCTATGTATACTGTATTATCTCAATATCTATTTTAAATCTTTTATTAATTTTTCAATGTAATCACTAGAGTAATCTGTTTCAATTTCTATTTCTTTAATTTTTTGATTTATATATGTTACTGTTTGAATTTCATTTTTATCTTTAATAACCTTTTTATTAATTTCTTTTAAAATTTTAATAAACTCTTCATTTGTCATATAATCACCCTTTTTTATTATATCATAAGTAGATAATTAGTAAAATACCTACTTAATAGATACATTATAAACTAAGCAATTATATTTAAAAACAGTTTTTTATACAATAATATTATAAAATAAAAAGGAGGATTTAATTTGGGAATTAAAATTGAATTAGGAGATGTACTTAAACAAAAGAAAAAATCTAAATATTGGTTGATTAAAGAAACACATGGAACAGCCCAGTCTTTAAATAAACTTATAAGAAATGAAGCTTGTGCAATTTATTTTGATACTTTAGAACGCATTTGCATTGCTTTAAATTGTGAGCCACAAGACATAATAAAAATTGAAAAGAAAAAAACAAATGAAAAATGATTTAAAATATTGTCAACAATTAATTCAATATATTCAAAAAGACTAATTTTCTTTAGTCTTTTTATATTTTTATGATATTTTAAAAATTATATTGACATACGTGTACACGTATGTTATAATTAATTTGTAAGGAGGTGATGAACATGTTTCTAAAAATAAAAGAACTTGTAGTAAAGGCTTGGGCAGCACATAAACTACAAGTTCACAGAAAACAATTAATCAAAAAAACTATTGAAATTCAACATTTGTTTGATTAATCTAGGAGGGTTTCCCCTCCTAATAATATTATTATAATATATAGATACAAAAAAATCAAATATAATAATTATTTAGGAGGTATATTATGGCTAGAAATTTTAAAAATGAATCTGAATGGAGAAAGAAAAAATATAAAAGACTAGTTGCTGATATTGAATTTTCTTATGGAAATAAATTTATAGAAAAATTACAATCTGAAAAAATTACATTTTCTGAATGGCTAAAAAAAAGAATTGATGAATATATGAAAAAATAAGAATATTTTAAAAGAGGGTTTCCCCTCTTTTATTTATATAAATTATTTTTTATATATCCTTCTCGACCTGTTGCATT
>CATJZH010000127.1 GCA_949746285.1 uncultured Clostridia bacterium | reverse complement strand
TGTTCCTCCTGCACTTGTATTCCAATTCTTAAAACTATATGTTGCTGTTTTACTTGTATTACTACTTCCACTATAATTATGGTTATATGTTACTGTATACTTCCTTTCAAATCCATTTGCTGTTAATGCTTTTGCTGTATCATATGTATGTGTGCTACTTGAGGTACTACCTCCTGTACTTCCATTCCCATTATATTTTACTGTATATGTTATTGGGCTCCATTTTGCATATAATGTTATATTTGCTGTTGGGGTATATGTTCCATTTGTTTCTGTCGCTTTATTTGTACAGCCTGCTTCTTTATACCACCCTCCAAATATGTACCCTGTTCTTGTTGGGGCGTATGTTACACTATTGCTCGTCCACTGTGCATATAAGTTTACTGTCCCTCCACTTGTTGAAGTTAAATTACTTACTGATGCACTATTGTTATATGCTGTTCCTGTTCCACTTGAATTTGTATTCCAATTTTTAAAACTGTATGTTGCTGTTTTACTTGCATTACTACTACCACTATAATTGTGATTATATGTTACTGTATATTTTCTTTCAAAGCCATTTGCTGTTAAGTTTTTAGCTACATCATATGTATGTGTACTGCTTGCTGTACTTCCTCCTGTTGCTCCATTTCCATTATATTTTACAGTATATGTTTTTGGATTCCACTTAGCATATAATGTTATATCAGAATTTAAAGTTATTTCTTGATTTGCAGCATATTTTGTTCCACTTCCATTTGTTCCTGTATACCATCCTCCAAATGTATATCCTGTTTTAGTTGGTGTACTACTTGTTACTTGAGTTTTTTCTCCTGTAAAAATAAGTTCATTACTCTCCACATCTGTTCCACCTTGAGAATCATATGTTAAATTACTTGCTGGTGGAATTTTATAAACAGCTGAGGTTGAATTTCCTCCAGATGTAAAAAAGGTTACATGGTAATATTTTCCCGCATCAGAAGGATAAAAATATCCTAAACAATAATCAGTAGTAAATCCACTACTTTCATTGTCTTTTCTATTTATTTTATAGTTTTGAGAATTTGTATTTATCTCCTCACTATCTGCGTTTATTCTATCATATATAGTATAATCATAATCAATAACCCAAGGTTTGTCTTCAAATGTATCTTGACGAGTTGATGTATGTTGTCTTCTTATCGTAACATCTTTAGAAGCAGCTTTTGCATTAACTTCATATAAATATGCTCTTTTACTTAATTTATAAGTTAATTCTATACCTTCTATTATTGGAGGAGCTGAATATGCATAATCTACTGTTATTGGTCTATAAAAAATCTCTATTGGATCACCAGCTGGACCACCATACCCACTATATGACCAATTGTAATTATCTATAAGAGCACCTTCTAACCAAACTTTACTCGTAACACTGGGAGCATCTATTTTTCTTGGATTGCTTACTTTTCTTTCTAAGTCCATATAATTAGTTACTTTAAATTTCCCATCACGATATGATATATTGCTTAACCCAGACCACCAAGTATATTCGGAAGCAAAACTTTCATTTATGAAAATAAAAAAACTTATTAAAATTAATGTAAATATTAAAATAATTAAACTTACTCTATTTTTCACTTGTTTATCGCCTCAATTTTTACTATATTTTCTTCTTTTTTTCATGTTCTACTATACTATGTTTTACAATATTTGCATATAAAAATCATTTTACATTTTTAAGTGTTTATTGCATTTTTTTTACGCATTACTTACTTATAGTTTTTTATCATTTTTATTACAATATTTTTAAAAAGCACATCACGATTTTTCGTAATGTGCTTTAAATATTATTTTATAAAGTTCTTCTTATCTTTACGTTTTCTATGTATTATCCATAAAACTATATTTGTTACTATTAGTATTAAAACTGTAATTACTACTACTGTTATTTTATCTCCTGTTACAGGCGTTTTTTCATAGCTATTTACTCCTGAATTGTTGTTTGAAACACCATTTCCATTATTTGAATTTATAGCTCCTGAATTAGTTCCATTATTGCTTGTGCTTCCATTTCCTTCTGCTAGTGTCATATTATTATATATGTTTGTTATTTCTGTTGGTTTCTCTTCATTTGGTTTGTTTTCTTCTTGTTCTTTTATATAATAATATCTTACTTTTGTTGTATTTTCTAATTCTCCATCTTCATCTTCTGTTATCTTCATTTTACCTGTGCTATTATATGGCTTATCAAATAATTTATATCCTTCAAATGCTTTTACTTCTGTTTCATATCTCTTTCCTTCATGGCCT
The DNA here is from genome assembly GCA_949746285.1 of uncultured Clostridia bacterium. GTDB lineage: Bacteria > Bacillota > Clostridia > TANB77 > CAG-508 > Scatovivens. The sequence continues at coordinate 24,304 of CATJZH010000127.1, read as the reverse complement.
TCTATTATTACATTGTCTATTATTTTTGCTTTTGTTTCTTGATCTATATACTCTACTTCTACTTTGGCTATTCTTGCATAATAGTATTTTATGTCTAATTCTTCTTTTGTCATTGTTCCTTCTGCATTTTCTGGATAATGCTCTTTTACTAATACATAACCATTAAAGTCTTTTGCATATGTTATATATTTATCTCCTTCATAACCTTTATATGTTTCTTTGTTAATTACTTTTCCTGTAACTATGTCTATATGTTCTTCTTTTACTCCTGCTGATTCTTTTGCATAATAGTATGTTACTTCTGTTCTTGTATTTACTGTTCCATCTTCTTCTACTGTTACTTTCATTGTGCCTTCTGTGTTGTTACTTGTTTCTACTAGTTTATATTTTTCGAATACTTTTTCTTTTGTTTCATATCTATCTCCCTCATGTCCTTTTACTATTTCTGTACTATCTTTTTCTGTATATATGTCTCCGTCTGTTTCTACTTTTTCTTTTTCTTGTAATCTTTCTCCACTATATTTGTCTATGTATTCTACTTCTAATTCAGTTCTTCTTACATAATAATAACTTACTACTGTTTTTTCTTTTGTCATCTTACCTTTTGCATTTTCTGGTAACCTATCCTCTACTAAATCGTATCCTTCAAATGTTTTGGCTTCTATTTTATATTCGTCTCCTTCATTTCCTTCATGATATCTTACTTCTTCTAGTAATTCTCCATTTATTACATTTAAGTGTCTTTCTATTACCCCTTCTGATATATGTACATAATAATATTTTACTACTGTCTCTGTATTTACTGTTCCATCTTCCATTACTCTTACTTGCATTGTTCCAGTTACATTTTCTGGATACATTTCTTTGACGACTACATAGTCTTTAAATTCTTTTTCTTCTGCACTATATTCATTGTTCTCATGTCCATAAATATACTCATCTTCTGTTAATTTTTCATTTGTTATTTTATCTATGTACTCTACTCTTACATTTACTTTTCTTTCATAATAGTATTTTACTTCTATTGCTTCTATCAACATTGTTCCTTCTGCATTTTCTGGTAACTTATCCTCTACTAAGTCATATCCTTCAAATTCTTTTGATTTTGTTGTGTATTCGTCTCCTTCATTACCTTCATACACTTGTGTTTCTAAAACTTCATTTGTATTTATATCTATATGCTTTTCTATTACTCCACTTGATATATGTACATAGTAATAATTTAAAACTATTTCTTCTTTTGTCATTTCTACTGTTTCTTTTTCTGGTCTTTCTACTAATACATAATCTTCAAAATCTTTTGCTACTGCTATATATGTATCTCCAACTAGTCCTTCTTTTGTAATAACTTCTAATTTTTCTTCTGTATTTTTGTCTATGTAATTTACTGTCACTTTTGTTTTTTGTAAGTAATAATATATTACTGTTATTTCTTCTCTTGCCATTGTGCCTTCTGTATTATTTGTGCTTTCTACAAATGTATAGTTTTCTATTTCTTTTTGCTCTAATCTATATTCTTTTCCTTCATAGCCTTCTATTATTGTCTCTTCTGCTAAGCTTTTTCCTTCTTCATCTTTTTCTAAGTATTTTACTATTACTTTGCTGTTTTTAGCATAATAATATACTTTTTCCCTAGGCTCTTCTTCAAAAGTTCCTGTCATTTTTTCTGGACTTTCTACTAATGTATATCCTTCTACTTCTTTTACATCACTACTTACATCAAACTCATCAAATACTTTTCCATCTTTTATTGTTGCTTCTAGAATTTCTTCTCCATTATACTTGTCCACATATTTTACTCTAACTGTTGAATCTTTCCTTACATAATATACGTTTATTACATTTTCTTCTGCTAATTCACTTACTTCTAATGGCATATTTTCTACTCTATCTAGTCTATATCCATCTTTTATTTTGTCTTCATATGTATTTATTATGTCTTTATATGTTGCTGTATAAGTACTTGTTGCACTTTCATCTTTTTCTCCGTCATAATAATAATTTACTGTATAATTAAACTCATCTTTTATATAATATATTTTTATTATGTTTAAGCCTTCATATTCTTGTACTATTAATGGTAAGTTCTCAGTTTTTTCTAATTTATACCCTGCTATTACTTTATCATCATATTCTGTTATTTTATCTTGATATGTTGCCTCTATTGTTTCTGTTTTACTTTCATCTAACTTTCCATTATAGTAATATTCTACTTTATAAGTTAAATCTGTTTTTTTAGAGTAATATAAATTTATAATATTTTCTCCAATTCCTATTTGAAGGATTTCATTTTCTATACTATTAAAATCATAGCCTTCTATTTCGATTACTTCATTTATAGAATTTATTATATCACCAAACCTTAGGTTTTGTACTATTTTTGATTCGTGTAATACCTTATTACTATATCTTTCTAGATAATTAACTGTATAACTTAAATTTGTTTGTTTTGTATAATATAGATTTATTACATTTTCTCTTGTACTTATTTGAATAGTTTCATTCTCGCTACTTTCAAAATCATATCCTTCTATTTCTATTACTTCATTTAGTGCTGTTATTGTATCCTTAAATTTTTGATTTTCTACTACTTTTGATGCACATAATACCTTATTACTATCTTTTTCTAAATAATTTACTATATAACTTAAATTTGTTCGTTTTGTATAATATAGATTTATTACATTTTCTCCTGTACTTATTTGAATAGTTTCATTCTCGCTACTTTCAAAATCATATCCGTCTATTTCTATTACTTCATTTATAGAATTTATTGTATCCTTAAATCTCTGATTTTCTACTACTTTTAATTCATGTAATACTTCTTTTGTATCCTTTTCCAAATAATTTACTTCATATGTTAAATCTTCTTTTTTAGTATAGTATAAATTTATTACATTGTTTTCTGTTCCAATTTTTATTGCCTCTTTTTCACTGCTTTCAAAATTGTATCCATCTATTTGTATTACTTCATCTATAGAATTTATAATTTCTTCAAATCTTTGATTTTCTATTACTTTTGGTTCAGATAATACATTATTACTATCTTTTTCTAAGTAATTTACTTTATAACTTAAATCTTCTCTTTTAGTATAATATAAATTTATTATATTTTCTTCTATTCCAATTTCTATTTTGTTTTTTTCTGGAATATCAAAATTATATCCATCTATTTGTATTACTTCATTTGTACAGTTTATTATATCTTTAAAACTTTGTCCCTCTACTAGTTTAGATTTATGTAATACTTTATTCGTGTCTTTTTCTAAATAATTTACTATATAACTTAAATCATTTCTTTTAGTATAATATAAATTTATTACATTATCTCTTGTTCCTATTTCTAATCTTTCTTTATCACTACTTTCAAAATTGTATCCATCTATTTGTATTACTTCATCTATAGAGTTTATTACATCTTCAAAAATTTGATTTTCTGTTATTTTTTGATTGTATAATACTTTATTATTATCTTTATCCAAATAATTTACTTTATAGCTCAAATCAGATCTTTTATTATAATAGATATTTATTACATTATTATCTTCTATTTCTGTTATTTGTATATCTTCACTACTATCATAATAATATCCATCTATATCTATTATTTCTTTTACAGATGATACTTTTTCTCCATATAAATTACTTCCACTTACTTTGGGTTCACATAATACTTTATTATCTGTATTATCTTCTGGTGTTTCATCTTTTTCCAAGTAATTTACTATATATCTATATGAATATATTTCCCATTTTGCATACAATGTTATATCTTCTGTTGGTGTGTAAACTCCATCTGATACTTTATTTATACAGTCTGACTCTTTATACCATCCTTCAAATACATATCCTGCTCTTTGAGGTATATATCTTATACTATTACTTCTCCATTTAGCATATAAATTTACTGTACTTCCATTCCTACTTGTTAAATTGTTTACTGATTCGCACTCTGCATACATTGTTCCCGTTCCATCAACTTTTGTGTTCCAATTTTCTAAAGTATATGTTGAAGTCTTAATTACATCTGTGCTTTCTTTATAATTGTGATTATATGTAACATTATATATTCTTTCAAATTCATTTTTTCTTAAATTTTGTCCTATGTCATATGTATGTATACTACTTTCTGTATTTCCTCCTGTTGCTCCATTTCCATCATATTTTACTGTATATGTTATTGGTCTCCATTTAGCAAAAAGCATCCTATCTGTCATTGGTGTATATGTTCCATCTGATACTTTGTTTATACATCCTGCTTCTAGATACCATCCTTCAAATATATACCCCTCTCTTTCTGGAATATATGTTATGCTTCCTGAATTCCACTCAGCATATAAATTTACAATTCCTCTACTAATTTCACTTAAATTACATACTGACTCCTTATTTCCATATCTTTTTTCATTTACTTTATCTGTCCAACATTTGAATGTATATGTTGCTGTCTTATTTATATTAGTACTCTCACTATAATTATGATTATATGTAACTTGATATTTTCTCTCAAATCCATTTGGTGTTAAAGCTTTTACTTTATCATATATATGTGTACTACTTTCTGTATTTCCTCCTGTTGCACCGTTTCCATCATATTTTACTGTATATGTTATTGGTCTCCAGTTTGCATATAATGTTATATTTGACATTGGTGTATATGTTCCATCTGATACTTTATTTATACATCTCGCTTCTAAATACCATCCATCAAATATATATCCTGTTCTCGTTGGCACATAAGCAATACTGCTACTTGACCACTGAGCATACATATTTATTATATCACCATTTGTAGCAGTCAAATTTATTACTGATTCTTTATTTCCATATGTTGTTCCTGTTCCATTTCCTTCTAAATTCCAATTCTTGAATGTATATGTTGCTGTCTTATTTACAATTTCACTATCTTTATAATTATGATTGTATCTTACAGTGTATTTCCTTTCATATCCATTTGCCATTAAAGCTTTTACTGTGTCATATGTATGTATACTACTTACTGTACTACCATTTGTCGCACCATTTCCATTATACTTTACTGTATACGTTATTGGTGTCCATTTTGCATATAATGTTATATTTGCTGTTGGTGTATATATTCCGTTATTTTCTGCTACTTTATTTACACATTCTTCCTCTACATACCACCCACCAAAAGTGTATCCTGTTCTTACTGGTATATATGTTATACTATGACTTTCCCACTGTGCATATAAGTTTACATTTACTCCATTAGTTGTTGTTAAGTTTTTTACTGATTCAATATTATTATATGTTGTTCCACTTCCATTTGCAGCTGTATTCCAATTTTTAAAACTGTATGTTACTATTTTACTTATATTAGCACTTCCACTATAGTTGTGATTATATATTACTGTATATTGTTTTTCATATCCATTTGGTGTTAATGTTTTACTAACATCATATGTATGAATGCTATTTGATGTACTTCCTCCTGTCGCTCCATTCCCATTATATATTACTGTATATGTTATCGGAGTCCATTTTGCATATACTGTTATATTTGCTGTTGGCATGTATGTTCCATCTGTTATTTTAGTTATACAACTTCCCTCTTTATACCATCCTTGAAATATATATCCTGCTCTTATTGGTACATATGTTACACTACTACTTGTCCATTGTGCATACAAATTTACTGTTCCGCCATTTGTTGTTGTTAAATTTTTTACAGATTGGCTATTACTATATGTTGTTCCACTTCCATTTGCAACTGTATTCCAGTTTTTAAAACTATATGTTGCTATTTTACTTGTATTTTCACTTCCACTATAATTGTGGTTATATGTCACTGTATATTTTCTTTCATATCCATTTGCTGTTAAATTTTTAGATGTATCATATGTATGTGTAGTACTTGTTGTACTTCCTCCTGTTGCTCCATTTCCATTATATGCTACTGTATATGTTATTGGTATCCATTTTGCATATACTGTCATATCAGATGTTGGTGTATAATTATTATCAAATACTTTATTTATACATTCTGGTTCACTATACCATCCCTCAAATACATATCCTGTTCTTGCTGATGGCACATATGTTGCACTATTACTTGTCCACTGTGCATATAAATTTACTGTTCCACCATTAGTTGTTGTTAGATTCTTTACTGATGCACTGTTATTATATGCCGTTCCTGTTCCATTTGCAGCAGTATTCCAATTTTTGAATGTATATGCTACAGACTTAATTGCATTAGTGCTTCCAGAATAATTGTGATTATACGTTATTGAATGATTTTTAACAAACCCGTTTGCTGTTAAGTTTTTAGATGTATCATATATATGACTACTACTTGCTGTACTTCCTCCTGTTGCTCCATTTCCATTATATGCTACTGTATATGTATTTGACGCATAGTAATAATCAAAAGTAGGTACATTAATTTGACTAAAATCATCATTTTTTAATAAAACATTAAAAGACATACTTGATGGGGATGATGTTGAATGATATCCTGCTTTAGAATTATATGTATTAACAATATTACTATCAGCATATATTGTTTTATTTATAAAAGGAGTAACTGTTGTAAAATTAGTAGACCCATCTGCATAACTATTATTTATATATATATTTGTTATAACATTTAAACCTTTTAATTGATATAATCCTTCTGTGTGTACTCCTGGTGTTATATTTCTATCTTCAAATATAGTATTATAAAGTAATGTTTTTTCTGAAACTGTAACATTTTTTCCATGACTATTGTTAGCAACATCTATTTTAAAATAATACCAATTATTATCAACATCTTTATTCCATCCCATTAACATATAACCACTATTATTTATATAGAAATATCCCCATTTACTATAATCAGGTGCATTTATTTGTACATTTATCCATTCTCCACATGCAATAACTCCATCACCTTTGTTGTATACCCAAGCCATACCATCTGTACCTAGAACTTGAGGAACTGAACTTCCTACTGCAATCTCTGGTAATGGTGTCCAACAATTAGTCCCTACTGTATATGGTCCTGTACCTTGAACTAATGCATAATAGTTTTTTCCATTTTTTAATAAATATAACCAATATGCTGTACTATGATGCGTTCCCCACTTAGTTTCTGACCAGTCACCATTTGGAGTTGCTGAAGTATTTAGTTGATAACCTAAACCGACAAAATAATTTTCAACTTGTGCCCAATTGCTAAAAGTTTTATTTTTAAATTCTCCTTGACAACTATAAATCGTACTATTTGCTGGATTTGGCATTGATGCAGCACTTCCAGTTGCATCTTGTACATTTACTGCATACGCTTGATTGGTAAAACCTAATTTGTCTATACAGCAGGCTACCCAAATTATCATTAGAAATATTAAAACTTTAATACTTTTCTTCTTCATTTTCCTTTCCTCTGTAATTCGATTTTATTAATAAAATAACATTTTTATCATTATATTAAAATATTTATATTTATATATCCATAACAAAAATATTACTTTTTCTCCACTAAATTTAGATTTTTCTACGGAAAACTTTAACTATTAATTTTTATAACATAATCTATTGAAATTTCTAAATACTTTAATTATAATTATTTATATTATGAAAAAGGAGATTTACTTATGAAGAAAAAAATATTGTTAATCATTATTTTATTAGTAATTTTAATAATTATTGCATTTTTATTAAAACAAACTTTTATTCCAAAACAAAACACTGTAAATAATCAGTATACAGAAACAAATCCAGAAAACGATGCTGATATTCAAATATCTATTGAACAAAATCTTTATCCAGTTGGAGATTATAATTTGGAAGATAACTCAAAAAATGTTTTAATTAAAAGTTATGATGAATTAAATTCTTATCTAAGCACTACCTACACTGAAGATCTTAATGAACTATTATCTAAATATACGGATTCTTTTTTCGAAAATCAAGCTTTAGCTTTAGCTTATATAAAATTAGAAAATCCAAATAAAAGTTTATCTATCACATCATTAGATATTAATGAAAATAATCTTGAAATAGGTTATTCTATAATTGATAATAATTCAGAAAATTCAAATAATAGTGCTTATATAGCAGTAGTAGAAACAGATAAAACATTATCAAGTATAACTAGTGCAGAAAAATAACTCCATGTTATCTGGAGTTATTTTTTATAATAAAATAATATTAAAAATTAAATATAAAACAGTATAGCTTAATACTATACTGTTTTATTATTTATTGATATATATGACATTCTAAATTTCTTCTTCCAAACATTATTGCTGAACCATGTGAACCCATATAAATATCTATTCTGTTATTTGATATTGCTCCGCCTCTATCTTCAACAACAAACCATCCACCGTTTGGTTTCTCTGCTAATGCTGGTATATAAATTACTGTTCCAACTGGATATCCACTTCCTGCTGCAACTGTATACCATTCCTTTGCTCTAGCACCAGAACTTGTTATTCCGTTTGTTTTTCCTGTACATCTTGCACAAGAACAATATGCTGAAGTATTTAATGTTGTTACTTTAGGTGTTTTTCCTACTACACTTGCTTCTATTGTACTTGGTGAGTAAGTAGCATTTCTATTTTTAGATCTTGAAACAATTTTTGTAGAAATTTGAATTATTTTATTTACTGGTTCTGTTATTATTGTTTCAGATATAACTGTTCTTTCTATTTCTTCTTCATCTTGGTATTTAACTTTATATTTAGTTTCTTTTAAACCGTTTTTTCCTTCTTGAATAACTGAATCTTTTGTTTCTGTTCCTTCTGTAGAAACATCTTTAGTTATTGTTTCATAAGGTATTTCGGTTTGCTCAACAATAATCTTTTCTGTTACTGTTACGTATTTTCCTAATAGTTCTTCTGTTGTTACACTTTCAACTTCTTCTGCAACTATTTTCTTTTCTTCTGTAGCTTTAGCTATTGTAATAGTTTTTGTAAAATCAATTTTATCATCTTCTTTTGGGTATACTGTCTCGTCTGGTAAAACTATTATATGATTTTCTGATAATATATCAGATACTAAAACACTTGAAGTCATAACAGTTATTTCATAATCTTCTGGAAAAACTATTGTTACATAGTTTACTTCAGATTTTGAAGCCTTAACTCCTATTGTTAATAAGCAAATTAAAATAATACTTATAAAAACGATTTTTCTAATTATCTTAATAGATAACTTTTCTTCTGTTTTCATAAATCTCCTCCTCAAACTTGCAAGGTTATTATACTATTAAATTATTTTTTTGTCAATTAACAATTACCTCAAATTCTCTAGGGCTTCTATTCTTTCAAGGGTTCCTGGATGTGTTGAAAACAAGCTACTTTTACCTGATTTTCTCTTGTTTTTAAAAGGAGTAACTATATACATATGAGCATTGCTATTGCTTGCTACATCTAGTTCTTCAGTGTCTGAACTAATTTTTTTCAAAGCCGAAATTAATCCGTCAGGATTTCTAGTAAATGACACTGCTGTTGCATCTGCCAAATACTCTCTCCTTCTAGAGATTGCCAATTGTATCAATTGTGTTACAATTGGTGATAGTATTAAAAATATACATCCTATTAACATTATTATTGCATTTCCACTACTTTTATTATCATTATCACTTCTGTTACTTCTAAAAGATATTCTTAAAAACATATCAGATAACATTATAACAAATCCAACCATTACACTAATAACTGCTGATAGTCGTATATCATAATTTTTTATATGTGCAAGCTCATGTGCAACTACTCCTTCTAATTCATAATAATCTAATTTTTCTAATAAACCTTGCGTAACACAAATTATAGCATTTTCTGGATTTCTTCCTGTTGCAAATGCATTTGGTTGCATAGAATCTACTACATATAATCTTGGTTTTGATGTGAGACCTGATGTTATCATTAACCCTTCTAAAATGTTAGTTAATTTTAAGTCTTCTTCTTTAGTAGCTGGTCTGGCTCTTACTGATGCGAGTACTACCTTATCGCAATTATAATAAGTTGCTATAGTAGATATTATTGAAAATATCAATGCTATTACTATAGCATATTCACCAAAATCAAAAGCATAACATAAAAAATATAAAATTAATGTTATTATAGTCAAAAATATAAAAATGACTATACCTGTTTTTATTTTATTTTTCTTTATATCTTCATACATTTTGTGGTTCCTCCTTTTAGTTTTATATACAAATAAAACCGCTATTCCAGATTAGAGTAGCGGTTTTGTTTTCTTTTATTTGCCAAAATCAACTTTTACATTTTTTCTAGCTTCTTCAGAATCTGTTTTAAATAATTCTTCTGGTGTAAAATTAAACATTGAAGCAATTATGTTTGTTGGTATAACTTGTAATTTTGTATTATACATTGTAACACTATCATTATAAAATTGTCTTGCATAAGAAATTTTATTCTCTGTACTTCTTAATTCTTCTTGTAAAGTAGCAAAATTTTGATTTGCTTTTAAGTCTGGATAATTTTCTGAAACAGCCATTATTGTTTTTAATGCCCCTGATAATTGATTATCTAATTCCGCTTTTTCTCCAACTGTAGAAGCATTTGCCCAAGATGTTCTAAGTTCAGTAACTTTTGTTAAAGTTTCTTGTTCATGAGCCATATATCCTTTAACTGCCTCTACTAAATTTGGTATTAAATCAAATCTTCTTTGCAATTGTACATCAATTTGACTCCAAGCATTTTTTACTTTATTTCTTGATTGTACTAGTCCATTATACATTACAACAAATATAAGAATAATGACTACAACAACTATTAATGCTATCATCATATTTTTTTCCTCCATTATTAAATTTAATTTATTATATCAGTATAAATAATTTTATGCAATACTTTTATTCACATACGTACAAAATTGGACAAAAATGTCCAATAGGGACGTTTGTTTTTGGACATTTTTGTCCAAAAACATGCGTCCCCAATTGGTCATAAAAAAGAAGAGATAGCTTTTTTACTATCTCCTCTGGGATTTTTTATTATTTAAGAAAATATTATATGTCTTTATAATTTACATATTTTTTGTAACTAACATATGCTAATACTGCTAATACTATTGCAGGTATAATTACTATTTTTGCTCCTGTTGCTGGTAATACACCTGAAGCTGTTCCTTCGTTTCTATTTACATTAGAAGCTTTGTTTCCTGATATATTTGATGATTTATTAGCATTATTAGTATTTTTGTTTGTGTTTACATTCTTATTTGTGTTATTTGTATTTTTGTTTGTATTTACATTTTTATTTTCGTTTTTACTATTGTTTTTATTTTGATTCTTGTCATCATTACTGTTGTTTTTGTTTTCATTTTTGTCTGAAGGTTTTTCATTTGGTTTCTCATTTTTATCATCATCTTTGTTATCATCTGGATTTGTTGGGTTTCCAGCTGCTTCTATGTTTAAATTAATTTTTTCTGTAACTTCTACTGTTTCTGATCCTGCTGTTATGCGGAAATTTGAATATGAAATTGCATCTTTAACTTCTCCTAATGTAGCATCTGATTTTACTTTAAAATCTATTTTTAATAAGTCTGTATTTGATGTGATTCCATTATTGAAATCTATTACTATTTTTGTGTTGTTTTCTTCACCTCTTGGTGAACCATTAAATGCTACATATGCTGATGAGTTTGGCAAACTACCTAAATCAGCGTTTGTTAAATCTTCAACTTTTAATTTTTCATTTCCTATATCTACAGTATTGTCAGAATTTTTTTGTATACTATCTACAGTAATTGTTTCGAAAATATTTGTATTATAATTTACATATCCTTCTACACTTGTTACTTTTTTACTACTATCTACATCTTTTAATGATAATGTTACAGTTACTTTATTACCTCTTTTTACAGATGCATTTGGTACTGAAACTCCTATAGTAGTACTTACTGCTGCATACACGCTTGTACTTATTAGTACAGCTGCTATAAATAATTGTAATATTATTAATTTACTTTTTTTCATATTTATCATTCTCCTCTTTTGCTTGTACACTATAAGAATATCATTTCTTATTTTAAAATGCAATAGTTTTTTTTACTATATTATACTTTTATTTCCAGTTATTTAGGTAACCATGAGATTACCTAAATAACTATGATTTTATTTTTTTGAATAATTTAAGTCATATCCATTTACTTCTGCTCTATGATATAATAATAGTTTTGAATCTGATACATCTATTTTTCCATCACTATTTATATCTGCTGCTTCAAAGTTAGCTCCAGTTAAATCTGTTACTTCAACTCTGTAAGCTTTTATTAAATTAGAATCTAATGAATCTGCTACTCCATCTCCATTTACGTCACCTTTTACTACTACTTGATATACCACAAGGTCTCCATTTTGATCTTTTACTATATTTCCATTTTCATCTAATATTTTTACATACATTCCTGTTGCCATATTTCCTGATGTTACTGTAACTTCATCTTTTGTTACTACTACATTATATTGTAAACCATTTAATAATATTGTTTTAAAATCTGTAACTGGTGTTTTGGCAGCTACACCATTTAGATATTCTTCTCCAACTTTATATCCTAATTTGCTTGTATCTATTACTTTAGCTGGTTTTTCAGGATCTACATTATTATCTGGAGTTATATTTCCTGGGTTATCAGGTCCTACTGTATTTTCTGTATTTGTTGTATTATCTGGCTTAGTTGTATTATCTGGTACGTCTGGCTCTGTTGGTTTGTTTGATGGTAATGACACACTAGCCATATCCATTAGTCTAGAATCAGCTTTTGCTCTTGCAATAACTGTTATATTTTGTGATTTTTCATCACTTGCAATTGTTAATTGTCCATTTGCAGATATACTTGTATTTCTACTTGTATTTCCTTCAATTGACCATGTAACTGATTTATCTATTCCTTCATCAGCTTCTACTACTGCTGTAAAGTTAATACTTTGTCCATTTCTCGCTTCTACTGATGATGGATTAATTCTGACTGTTTTAATTCCGCTTTCTTGAACAGAATATTTTATTGTTGCTGTTGTTCCATTACCGATACAAGTATCAAATTTTTCTCCATTTCCATTCATAGGTAAAACTACAACTTTTCCTTGTTTTTCTCCAGCTGTTCTTGTATTTAATGTTACATATTTTCCTTCTGATTCAATTCTACCATTTTGACTTGTTTCACCAAATCCTGTTCTTGCTACATCTATTGCTAATAATTGTGTAAATATCTTTGGTAATTCTACATCAATAGTTGTAGGATATGCTGATAAAGTTATTGGTTCTTGTATTTCTAAATCAATTTTTTGATTATTTAAGTTAATATTTAAAGTATCTTCTCTTGCTAAATAATTAGCGTAATTTCCATTTGAAACGTAATCTAAATATATTAGTAAGTTTTCAATATCTGTAATTTGATTTCCTGCTAAATTAAACTCTTCCATTTTTTTGAACAATTTTATATATTGTTGTTCAGTAATATTTAATTTTCCTGAAATTAAGTTATTACTTAAATCTAATTCTTTTAAATTAGGAACATTTGTTATTGCTGTTATATCTGATATGTAGTTATATGCTAATGATAACTTTTTCAAGTTTGGCATATCTACCCAATTTATATCTTTTAAGTCTGCTATATAACAATAACTTGCATTTAAATTACGTAAAGTTTTTAATTCTGCTATTCTGTCTATATCATATAATTCTGCGTTATATGATATATCTAAATCTTTTAATCTTGGTAATTTAACATATCTATTTACCTCACCATTTAATAGTTTATTTGCTAAACTTGAAACTTGGTTATATAAGAATGTTTTTCCTGCTTCTCCGTTATTTCCAGATTCTTCTGTTTCATATAGATTTGTTACTTTTATTATTCTTCCAGTTCCTATTTTATTTAATACATCTAATACGCTTTGATTTGTTGTATCTGTTGATTTAGCTGCTTCTAATGCTTTTGTCATTAATTCAGTAGTTGTATATGCTACATATTCTGCTTTTGTTGAACCTAATTTAGTATATGGTCCTTCACAAGAACTTATTGTTTTTGAACCATAAGTATATTTCTCTTTTGTATAATTTACATAAACTGAATATAATGAATTATTTTCTGTTACATTGTTTTCCAATTTTTCTAAAACTGTCATTTCTAAATCTGTTGGTAAATCTTCTTCTTCTTCTAATTCTTTAATTCTATTTTCTAAATATTCTATTTCATAGCAATATGCTGCAGGTGTATCTTCATTCATTCTTTTGATTAAACAATAATTTGCCATTTCAGAATATAAATTCATTTCTCTAAAAGCATCTAATAGTTTTATTGATTGTGTTCTACTTAGAGCATTTTCTTTTAAATATTTTTCAAAAAATTCTGCTAATGGTTTAGCATCTTTTTTATTTGCATCAAAATTTATTCCAAAATATTTTGTTAATAACTTTTTATCTAAATCTGATAATCCATTTTCTGCTTCTAAAGTTTTTAAGAAATTTACTTCTTCTTCTACTAAAGCTCTAGCTGATTCTGCAGATGATTTTATAGCATTTTGATATGTTTCATATTCACTATATGTAATATAATTTATATTTGGTACAAGTAATGTTGTTAATTTATATTCTTGGTTAAATATACCATATAATTTTTCTAAATATGCATACATCTTACCTACATTTTTTGTTATCTCTTTTGTTGAACCTTCAATATCATTTGAATTATTTCCACTAATTAAATCTTTGTAACCTGCCTCATATGATCCATCTTCTTTTCTGCTACCTTCTACTTTAGCTAAAATAGCTTCTATAGCATTTACTTTTGATTGTATTTCGTCATTGTATTTTTCATTTGTTCTATCAATATTTACAGCTTCACCTAATATTGCTATTATTGAATCTGATGCTTTAGATATTTCATCTATATTTTTATTAGTAGTTTCTTTAGCTTCTTTTATTTCTTTCATTACTTCTGCTAAATTTCCATATTTTCTTGTTTTTAAATATTGATTATATTTATCTATTATTTGAGATTCCCAATAATCTTTCATTGCATCTATAGTATATATTGCTTCAATATCTTCTAAATAATTATGAGAAACATTTAATTTTGAAGTTAATCCTATAAAATATTCAATTCCTGATAAATCTCTTATTTGTTCATTATTTAATATTAATGATGTTATTTTATTTGTTAAAACCGAATCATCAATAACAAACGTTTTAGCTTGGTCATATGCTTGTATATATAATGTTGTATTTGCTTCTCTACCAACAAAAGGAATTTTGTATCCTTGTTTTGCTGAAATATTTCCATTTCCGTCAACTGTTGGTATAACTGTTGCTTCTACTGGTAAATTTACTATTTTATTACTGCTATCATTTAAACGTAATACATTTTCTTTAGCATCATATTTATAATCTGCTTTTCCAGTTCTTATGTTTGTTAAAATTCTATAATTTCCACTTGTTGTATAAGTATATTCTTCATATATAACTTCACCATTTCTATCTACAGAATATGGATAACTTGCTAATGCTTTATTTTTAGTTTGTCCTGCTGTTAATTGTTCTTTTATTGCATTATATAAATTTGTATCCATTGTTGTAACAGCTTCTGATGATTTATCATGTACTACATAATATAATTTAAATTTACTGCCATTTAAAATATTTTCTGCTGCTTTATTTGGATTTTTAGCACTTGCTGCTTCTGTAGCATCATCATATATATATATTGTAAGTTCTAATAATCCTAAATAAGCTGGTGCTCCACCATCAGCTGCAATATTTACTTCTATTTTATTGCTCTCTGGTGTTACATACATTGGTACACTATCAACATTTAAAAATGGTGCTGTTTCACCAGCTTCTTCTGGAGTACCATTTGTTGATTTCCAACATGATTTAATATATCCAGCAAGTTCTAAGATTGCTGGTAATTCAAATGTTGCTTTTTCGGCATTATCTGAATCTTCTTCACTATCTACATAAACAGTTTCTACTAAGTTAACACTTTGTCCACTTAATATTATTGTTCCTGTTCCTTGTAGTTTAGATATTAAATCACTTATTTCATTAACATCTTCTAATTGGTTAGTAGATAAGTCTAAATAATTTAACTTACTTAAAGAATTTAGCACACCTAAATTACTTTCTCTAGTTAAATTATTTCCTGATAACTCTAAGTGTGTTAATTCTGTAAAAGCTTCCAAACCTGATAAATCTGAAATTGAACCTTCATTTAAATTCAATTCTTTTACAGAAGATTTATCACTATTACTTAAAGTTATTGTGTGAGTAATGTCATCTGCTGAAAAAGTTACACCTTGTGTTGAAAGGCTTGTTTTTACAGCATTATACAATTTACTGTTTAGTTGAATCTCTTCACCTTCTACTGCATTTACCAAAATTGGCATCATGCAATTCAATAGCATAATCATGATTAATGCAATTGAGATTAACATTTTCCTTTTCATAATAAATCCTCCCTGAATTTTTTCATTAGCTATATGATAGCATTTCCTTATTTTTTTTCAATAGCAGTTTTTTTCAGTTTTTCCAAATTGTGCTAAAACTTACTACGGAAAGTGTTTTACAAGGTTTTACTCTTTATTTGTTAAGTTTTTATTACTTTTTTTGTCGATTTTTGAATTTTGCTTACGAAACTAATATTTACAAAACTTTTTTTGCACTTCTTATTTAAATTTTTTTCATTTCTTAAGTTTTAAAAATTCCTTATATGTGTTTTAGAAATTATTATAATCGAAATACACTCATATATAGTATTTCTTTTAGTCTTTCTCCTATTGCTTATGTATTTTGTTATTACAGTTTCTTCTTTTCTTAGGTAATATACATTCTTCTATATATGTTCCTGTTTGTATTACATTATTTACTCTACTATAATTATTTGTATTGCTTCCTATTGCAATTGCTTTACTAAACTCATATGAATAATCTCCTAAATAGACTCTTCTTGTTATAAGTTTTTGCGTTCCTTCTACTTCTTGTACCTTAACATATGTCATTGCACTTGCTAATTTATTAATTACAGCTCCAATATTCACTTCTGCCTTTTTATTTAAACTTAAATCTAATACTGTTAATACTGCAAATGAAACTGCCAATACAATTATAAGTATTTTCCTTAAATCCAAATTATTCTCAAACTTATTTTCCATTTTTCTTCTCCCATATATTTTTAATTTGCTAATCAAATTAATTCTTTTTTAACATAATTACACAATAATACTATACTTCTTTAATGTATAAGTATATAACCATTTTCTTACATTTTTTAATCTATTTTTGCATTTTGTTACGGACTGCTTTTCTTATTCTTTTTATCTTTTTAATTACTTTACTGTTAAATTTTTCTACTCATATTACAAAAAGCAACCTAACACTTACGGATATTGCCAATTTGGAACACAAAAAACAGGTATCAATTTTAAATACCTGCTTCTAATCTATTAAACAAACTATATACTAAATATCCTTTTCGCATTCTCATAGGTCACTTTTGCTATCTCTTCTATCGATATCTCTTTTATTTCAGCAATCTTTCCTGCAACCCTCTTAACATTTATAGAGTTATTTCTAGTACCTCTTAGTGGTTCTGGGCTAAGATATGGTGAATCTGTTTCTATAAGAATCTTATCTATTGGAACTAATGAAACACATTCTTTTGACTTTGCATTTTTAAATGTTATATTTCCACTAAAAGATATGTAAAATCCTAGTTTTAGTCCTTCTCTTATAAGTTCTTGATTTAAAGGACAACAATGAAATATTCCTTTTTTATTAACTGGGTTATTTTTTAAAATTTCTATTGTATCCACTGCTGCATCTCTTGTATGAATAACAATTGGTTTATTAAGCTTATTGGCTATATTTATTTGGTCTATAAATAACTTCTTTTGTTTTTCCTTGTTTTCTTTTTCCCAATAATAATCAAGACCAATTTCTCCTATTGCCACTACTTTTTTATTTTTAGCTATACTTTCTATTTCTTTAATATTTTCTTCTGTATAATCTGATATATCATTTGGTGAAATTCCAGCTGTAGCATAAATAAAATCATATCTATTTGCAATTTCTAAAGCGTATTCGCTTTTAATTAAATCATAACCCACACATACTGTATGAGTTATTCCCTCTTCATATATTCTTTTTATTATTTCTTCTCTATCCTCATCATATTTTTCATCATTATAATGAGCATGTGAATCAAAAAATTCCATCTATTTCTCCTTATATATAGCTACTATATTAGCAATTGCATATTCTTTGCAATGTGATAAACTTACTTCCAAATTCTCTAAGTCTTTTATCTCAAATTTTAATTTCATTACAGGCTTTCCTGTAACATCATTTACAATCTCAAAATCTTTCCACGAATATTTAAAGTAAATATAATCACTAAGTGCTTTATATGCTGCCTCTTTAGCTGCAAATCTAGCTGCATAGCTTTGATATTTTTGACTTTTTTTCGCTTCGCAATATTCTATTTCATTTTCTGTAAATATTCTTCTTAAGAATTTATCTTTATGCAGCTTAATATTCTTTTCAATTCTATTTATCTCAATTATATCTGTCCCATTAGTTATCTTCATTTCTACTTCCTCACTTAACTCAGCCAATACATCAAAAATATAATATTTATTGTATTAAAAATTAATGAAAATATTAGTAAAATAACTATTATAGAATAATAATTATTATTTTTCTCTATATTTAAATCTTTATATATTACTTCATATTTATTTTGAATTTCTGCATATAATTCATCTAATTCTAATGTTTTATTCAAAGTTTTATAATACAAAGCTCCTGTATCATCAAGAGTAACTTCTTTATCCCATAGCCTTCTTGTGAATTTCGCAAAGTTTTCTCTCATCTTGACAATTACATCATATTGTCTAAAATCTGTATTAAGCTTCATTAAAAACATCTTCTTATATAATGATAAAACATAAAGGTAAAAATATTGGTTTTCATATTCGTATGGCAATTTTGTATAATTGTATGTGTCTATTCCTGAACACATTATATTAGAACTAGTATTTGATAATGTTGTTTTTATATATTTGAATTTTTCAATTATATGCAAATTATGTTCTATATTAGCTTTATTAAAATCTGAATTATAATTACTAGGTAAAACATTTGCAAATCTAAAAAAATCATTTTCTATATTAGAAAAACTTGATTTTTCACTCCAATTGCTAGTTTCAACGCAAACATATGAATAAGTGTAAAATTGCGAATTTACAATATTTTCTTTTCCTAATCCTATTTTACTTTTTGTACTAACACCTGTAATTTGCTTTATAAATTCTGAAATATCTTTTATATCATTAAATGTATCTGTTTGTATATTTATATTTTCGTAATCTCTAAGTGATGCAAATTCTGAATTAATCCCTTTAAATCTATAATTAAAATCTAATAAATCTGCAAATTTATTTGTGTTTTCTAAGTGTGTTTTCATTGTAAAAAAGCATATTCCTGTTCTAAAACATATTATTTCTATCCCTTCTATTTTAAAGAAAATTCCGTTTTCAGCTCCCACTTTACCTTGTATGTCTTCTGCAAAATCATAAGTAAAATATGCTACTGAATCTTTCAAAATTCTTTTTTTCTTCTCTTCTGTTTTACTGTCAAGAAATTGTTTCAAGCTTGCTCCTCTTAATTCGAAAGATGGAAATATATATGACCTTATATTTGGTAAAAAGAAATTATATATATCTAAATCTTTTTCTTTTTCAAAAACTTTATATGAACATCTTTTATCTTTTAAAAGTTTGAGTATATATTTGTCGTATTTTGTTTCATCTATAATGTAAGGATGTATAAAATACGTATATTGATATTTTGTCATTAGTTCCACAATTATTACCTACCTTTATCTTACGTTACTTTGTGTATACATTTATACTTAAATCATTGTGTCTATACCACTCAGAAATAAAATCAATATATAAATAGTTTTCTAAATTTTTACTTGGCTCTACTACTATTGTTCCATCTGATTTTAATGCTCCCCATAATCCTTCTTTATTTACTGCACAATATCCAAATTGGTTTTGTTCTTTTGCATCATCATAAATACAGTCTACTATTCTTTCACCATTTTTATTTTCATATCCATATTTTCCGTTTTCTTTTACTAAAAATAATGTATTTCTTGTTAAAACTTCTTTGTTGCTTTTTTCTTCAAATTTAAAATTATAATATTTATAATCATTTCCACTTCTTACTCTTAAATATCCATCTTCTATATTAAGCTCTGAAATAATTACATTGCTTAATACTTTATTAAAAGTTCTATCTATAATGTCTGTTGTATAATCTTGTTTTTCCGCTTTAAAAAAATCCGCCGTTTTTATATAACTAATTGTATCATATTCAAAATTTACAACTTGATTTCCATCTTTATTTATAATTCCATATTTTCCATCTTTTTGAACTATAAAATAATCTGCAAATGCAAATTTTATATTTTCATACTCTGCTGGTAATACTGTCTGTCCATTTTTATCAATTACTCCATATTTGCTATTTTTTATTATTACAAAATTATCTAGTGCAATTTCTTCTATGCTATCATAACCTTTATTTAAAATAACATTTGAAGAAGAATCTATAACTTCCAAAGTTCCATTTTCTATAACAATATAATAATTATTTCCTGATACTTTTCTTATATCATCATATTTCTCATCTAAAATTTTAGTTTTGTCTGGTGCTATTATTCCACATTTTTTATTTTCGTTTTTTACTATATATCCATTTTCATAAGATTCTGAAAGACTAGTTATTTCTAAATATTTTGGCTCAATTATTATTTGTTCTGTTACTGCATTTACTAAACCTTTTTTTCCATTTGTTTCTATTATAATACTATTCTCTATTCCTGGCATTGCATATATATTATCATAAATTGGTTCTACTATTTCTCTTCCATCAAAATCTATTAATCCATATTTTCCATCTTTTTGATATTTCAAAACATTTTCTTCATACCAAACAATAGACTCATCTGTATTTTCTAATGCTTCTACCATCTCATAATTTGTAAAAACTTCTTTTCCCTCTTTATTTATAACTTTAGTTTTATATTTTTCATTATTATAATCTATATCATATACACATATAAAAATATCTTTATTATTATCTGGTACTACTATCATTTCATCATATTCTAAATTTACAACTGTATTTCCCTTATTATCTATAACTCCCCACTTTTCGTTTTCATAAACTGGTATATATGTTGTAAGTGAAGAAACATCTTTTGTTTGCTTATCATTAGGAGTTAGTAGTTTTTTTAATGAAACTATAATCATTATAATTACAATTATTATCATTATGGTTGCAAATACTTTTTTTATATTTAACTTTGGTGTATCACTTGCTCTTTTTCCTCTTCTACTCATTTAAACCTCCATTATAAACAAATTTTTTCACACATATAATATATCATTTTAAAACAGAAAATACAATATCTGCACTAATAATTCTTATTTTGCCCATTTTCCTTCCTATAATTACAATTTATTTATCTAAAAAGCATTGATAAATTTCATTCTTATTAACATTTCTATCTTTTGCAATCTGTTTTATAATTTCCTTTTTACTATAGTTTTGTTTTTTATAAAATTCGTAATGCTCATCTAATGTTAATTCATTAATCTTTCTACGTTTTATATCTGATTTAGATTCCAAGCTACCTTCTATTAGAAGAACAAATTCACCTTTTATTTCATTTATGTTTTGTAATATATTACTTACTTTATCTCTAATAAATTCTTCATGAATTTTCGTAATCTCTCTAGCTAAAACTATATTTCTATCACCTAAAATTTCTAAAATACTTTCTAATGTAGCTTTTAACTTATGTGGTGCTTCATATAAAATTAAAGTCTTTGTTTCATACTTTATTTGCTCTAGTTTTTCTCTTTTTTCTTTCTTTACAGCAGACAAAAAACCTATAAAGCAAAACTCCTTTGTTGATAATCCTGAAACTATGAGTGCATTTACTAATGCACAAGCTCCTGGAATAGGTACTACTTCAACACCATTTTCTATTGCATTCTTTACTATTTCTTCCCCTGGATCTGATATTCCTGGTGTTCCAGCATCTGAAACAACTGCAACATTTTTTCCAGCTAATAATTGTTTTATTAAAGTTTCACTTTTAGCTCTTTCATTTTGTTTATAATAACTAATTAGAGGTTTAGATATTCCAAAATGATTTAACAAACCTAAAGTATGTCTGGTATCTTCTGCAGCTATTAAATCTACCTCTTTTAGAACTTTTAAAGCTCTTAACGTAATATCTTCTAAATTTCCTATTGGTGTCGCTACCAAATATAATTTTCCAGCCATATTCTTTCCTTTCTATATTTTATTATAAATCTTTAATATTTCGTCTGTGTAATTTCCATCTTCTTTGTATATTATAAGTGGTTTATCGATTTTTAAAAATTCTTTTGCATTATTTACTCCTCTTAATAAAATTAAATTAGGTTTTTCATTTATTTTTGAATGTACAAATCTAATATTTTTAGGTTCTATATTATGCTTTCTAAGCAAATACATTATATCGACTAATCTTTCAGCTCTATGTACCATATAAAATTCTCCTTTATCTTTTAATAGTTTTTTTGATTTTTCTATTATATCTTCTAAAGTACACTTTACTTCATGTCTAGATATAAGTTGTTTATTATCTATACTTCTCATTCCTGTTTCTAATTTCATATATGGAGGATTTGTAACTACTACATCATATTTATTTTTATCTAAAACATTAAATATCTCTTTAATATTCTCATTTATTATTTCTATTTTATCTTCTAAATTATTCAATTCAACACTTCTTTTTGCCATATTAGCTACTTCTTTTTGTATCTCTATTCCATAAATCTTTTTAATATTAGCTTTTTTAGATAATAATAAAGAAATAATTCCTGTTCCTGTTCCTATATCTATAATAGTACTATTATTTTTTATATTTTTAGCATAATCTGATAGTAAAACGCTATCAATTCCAAAACAAAATCCCTTTTTGTTTTGAATAATCTTAAGCCCCATATATTCTAAATCGTCTATTCTCTCATTTTCTAATAACAACTGTTTATCCTCCTTATACCTACTTTATTTTAGCATTTTTACTTCAATTTATCAAGAATATGCACTTTCATATTTTTAAATAAAAAAATACAGACCTTAAAAATTCTAAGGTCTGTATAAATATATTATATTTCTGTTTTCCCTATAATTATTTGTTTTATTTTTGCTAAATCTGTCACTGTTATGCGTCCATCTCCATTTATATCACCCGCTAAATAATTACAATCTTGTAAAATATTTTTATCTATTATATGCAATTTTATTTTAGCAAGATCTGTCACAGAAACTCTTCCATCTTGATTTATATCTCCAGTAACAACCAATGTATATTCTATATCTTCATCTAATTTCAGAGTCATTCCTGTCGCAATAATTCTATCTTCTTCTAATACATTTCCATTTTTATCTATTATTGTAATTTCTTTATTTGTAACTATATTCTCTTTAAATCTCGCTACTGTTGTTTGTGATAAGATTTTTGATATAATATTTTCTTTAATTTCATACTTATCTGATGTTATTATCTCATCATCTGGTGGATTTGGCACATCTGGTTTACTTTCAATCCATGTAACTTCTGCTGTTGCAGTTCCTTTATTTCCAACTACATCTTCAAATTCAAATGTAAATTCTCCATTTTCTTCAAATGTATATGTGTTTTTTCCATCATTATTTGTTATTGTTACATTTTCTCTATCAAATGTTATTGTTGCTATTACTGGTTCTGTTGTTTCAATTTCTGTACTATATACTATTGTTCCTATTGGTGCTTCTTTACATATCCAATTAACACTAACAGGTATTACTCCTCTATTACCACTTTCATCTACATATTCAAATATAAATTCTCCATTCTCTGTAAATGTATAAGTAGTTGCTCCATTATTACTTACTATTCTATAACCTTCTTCTAACTCTAAGGTTACAGTAACATCTTGATTTGTTGGATCTGTTGTAGAATATATCAAAGTATATTCTGGTATTTTAGAAATCCAGTTTACGTTAGCTGTTGCAGTTCCTGTATTTCCTGCTCTATCTACAAATTCAAATGTAAATGTTCCATTTTCTGTAAATGTGTGTGTCATTTCTCCATCATTATTTGTAACTGTTACTTCTTCACTTGGCTCCATTGTTACAGTAACTGGTTGATCTGTAAGATTAACTGTACTATAAGTAAGTTCTGCTGTTGGTGCTTCTTTATCTATCCAGTCTAC